>JBDNCR010000047.1:0-8822 GCA_046719555.1 Verrucomicrobiia bacterium
ACAAGGCTACTCCCCCTTCACCACCTGGACCCGCGGCCACGCCTGGATCCTCTGTGGTTATGCCGAACAACTTGAATTCATCCAAACCCTGCCCACCGGCGAACTGGAACCCTTCGGCGGCAAGGAAGCCGTTCTCAGCCGCTTCGAACGCGTGGCCCGTGCCACCGCCGATTTCTACCTCCACCACACCCCCCTCGATGGCATCCCCTACTGGGACACCGGGGCTCCTGGACTGGTCCACCTCGGCGATTACCTCAACCGGCCCGCAGACCCCTTCAACGACCACGAACCGGTGGACAGCTCCGCCGCCGCCATCGCCGCTCAAGGACTCTACCGCTACGGCAAATGGCTCCTCACCCGTGGCCGCGCCTCCGAAGGTAACCACCGAATCGCCGCTGCCCTGACCATCGCTCGAACCCTCTTCTCCGCCCCCTACCTTTCCGAAGATCCCCAGCACGAGGGACTTCTCCTCCACAGTGTTTACCACTGGCCCAATGGCTGGGACCACGTCCCCGAAGGCAAGCGCATCCCCTCGGGTGAAGCCTGCATGTGGGGAGACTATCATCTCCTTGAACTCGCTCTCCTCCTGCTTCGCGACGCCCGCCAACAGCCCTACCTCACCTTTCTCCCTTTCTCCTACCCCAACCCGTAACCCCTCCACCCTTCACCCCATGTACAAACTCACCCGAATCCCCAGCCTCAAAACCACAGCCGCCTTCCGCGCGCACCTCGACTCCCTCGGCATCGACCTCCCCTTCGACGAACACCTACGTCAAGGCCCCGAATCTCCCCTCAATCAACCCATCACCTGGAACCGCCGCACCATTGGCAATCGTCAAGCCATCCATCCCATGGAAGGCTGGGACGGCACGACCACCGGAGGAGTGACCGAACCCATGATCCGGCGTTGGCGACGTTTCGGCGAAAGCGGTGCCAAACTCATCTGGGGCGGGGAAGCCATGGCCGTCCGGCCCGACGGACGCGCCAACCCCAACCAGATCATCCTCAACCGGGCCAACGAAGGCGGCATCGCTCAACTCCTCGCCACCCTCAAATCAGCCCACACCCAAAAGACCGGCTCCTCCGACGACCTCCTCGTCGGCTTCCAGCTCACCCACTCCGGACGCTTCTGCCGCCCCAACGACAAAAAACGATGGGAATCACTCATCGCCTACCGACACCCCATTCTCGACGCCAAATTCAACGTCACCAGCGACCAGCAGATCCTCTCCGACGATGACCTCCAAATCCTCGTCCAGGACTACATCGAAGCCGCAAAAGTCGCTGCCGACATCGGAGCGGACTTCGTCGACGTCAAACACTGCCACGGCTACCTCCTGCACGAGTTCCTCGGCGCTCACACCCGTCCGGGCCCCTACGGTGGCTCTTTCGAAAATCGAACCCGCCTCACCCGCGAGATCATCACCGGCATCCAAAAGGCCTGCCCCGGCCTCGGCATCGGGGTCCGGCTCAGCGCCTTCGACTTTGTTCCCTTCAAACCCGACCCTGCCACGGCCGAACCCGGCAAACTCGGCCAAGGAACACCCGAATCCTTCACCCACCTCCTTCCCTATCGCTACGCCTTCGGCTGCAATCCCGACAACCCCCTCGAACCCGATCTCACCGAACCCGCCCGATTCCTCGACCTGCTCGAATCCCTCGGCGTCACCCTCGTCAACCTCTCGGCTGGAAGCCCCTACTACAACCCCCATATCCAACGCCCCGCCGCCTATCCACCCTCCGACGGTTATCAACCCCATGAAGACCCCCTGATCTCCGTCGCTCGTCAGATCCGCGTCGTTCGCGAACTAAAAACCTCGCACCCCAACCTTCTCATCGTAGGTTCGGGCTACTCTTACCTCCAAGAATTCCTTCCGCACGTGGCCCACTTCCACCTCCGCCACGGCTACGTCGACTTCGTCGGCATCGGACGGATGGTCCTCTCCTACCCCGCCTTCCTCAAGGATGCTGCCGACGGCGGAAAGATCGAACCCAAGCTCATCTGCCGCACCTTTAGCGACTGCACCACCGCCCCGCGCAACGGCCTCCGCTCCGGCTGCTATCCCCTCGACGAATACTACAAAACCTTCGAAGACGCCCCCCGGCTCAAGGAAATCAAACGCGCCGCCTAACCCCTCACCCCTCCCACTCCATCCACTCCTAGTCAATCTCGCGGACTTGACCACGGCCCCCACTCTGCCGGACCCACTTTCGCACCTCCCGCGTCGTGTCGCGGCTCGCCCCGATCGTCACAAAATGGATCGTCACCGGCTCCTCGCGACCCCGCTGCAAATCCCGGATCGTCCTCTCAATCTCATCATAAGGAATCCTCGATCCTGACTCTCCCCCATCGCTCCGGAAAAAGTTCCCGTCCGAAATCACAAAAATCACATCCGGATTGGTCTGGAACACCGCTTCCAACACCTTCAAGAAACCAGGCCCACCGGTCACCAAATTCGGCGTGCCCCTTGGCATCGCCCCATCCACCGCAAACCATCGTTCCAGCCACTCCTTCGCCTGCGCTCGGTTCGGATCCGTCGCGGGCAACAACTCCGGCCGGAAAAAAGCATAATTCCTTGCAAACTGCACCAACCCAAAGGCCGAGTTAATCGAAAGATTCTGTAGCATCTCCAGCGTCTCTTCCCGGATTTTTTCGAAAGGAATCTTCGCCCGCCGCGCCGAGTTCACCACCGTCGTCGAAATATCATACATGATCACAATCCGCCGGGCCGACGTCTTGATCCCCATGAAACTGACGTCCGAGGCCACCCCGCCAAACCCGCCCTGGCCCGCCCCATCCCCGGCTCCCGCTCCCTCCGCGCCGACCAAATCCGTAATGTTATCCGAGATCAACGTCGAGGGATCAAGGGGCACCATGTCCTCCACCGGCATCTGCGGTAAATCCGGCAGCGCAAAGTCGGTTGGCCGCAAGCTGGCCATCTTATCATCAAACGTCGGTTTCGGAGTTGCCGCTTCAAACTCGGCCGACTGCATCTTCTGCTCCACAATCTTCGGCGGCAACTGAACCGACTTCTTCGCCACAAACGTCGCCGGGGGCGGCGTCAAATACTTCGCCACAATCCAGATCCCCGCCCCAATCCCCGCCAACACATGCAACCCAATGCTCACCATAACCACGGTCACCAGCAGCTTCTTGCGCTGCGCGCGACGCCGCGCAATCTGCGCATCTTCCGACGGAAACGTCTGGGGAGCGGCGGGGGCCATTAGAAATCGTCTCCCTCGGAGAGATCCCCGGCAAAGGTCACTCCTTGAATCTCGGCCTTCGCACACACATTCATCACATCGGCAATCCGCTGATGCAACACCTCATCCTCCACATCCAGCGTCACCAAAGCCTCGCTTTTGTTCGCATCCGCCGTCGCCCGAAACCGCTTCAACGTCGCCAGCAACGTCGGCAACTCCTCGTCATCGGGCGTGTCCATCGGCAAATCGTTAAGCAATACCTGGCCGTTGGCCAAAATCTGAATCCGCTGCTCATCCGGAATATCGATCGACTCCTCCTGCGATACCGTTCCGGGCAACGTCAGGCTCAAATCGGCCTCAGGTTTAAGCTGCTTGGACGTCACCAGAAAAAAGACCAGCAGCAAAAACACCATGTCGATCATCGGCGTCATCGGCAACTCCCCCTGCTCGTGCTGTCTGCGTCGGATGGCCATGGGCTACTTTTTCTTGTAGGTTCCGAAGATCACCTCAATGGCACCTGCCTCCGTGCAAATCTTCATCACATCCTTGATCTGCTTGGCTGGGGTTTGAGCGTCTGCTCGCACGTAAACCTTCAACGGCGGAACATCAATCAATCGCTGCTTCAAAAACGCCCGCAACTGCCGTTCATCCACCAAACGGTCACCCGTATAGAACCGTCCTTCGCCGTCAATGTTGATGATCTCCCGCCCTGAAGCGTCGTCGGGCACCGTCCCCGCCGTCGCGATCGGCAGCCGGATCTCCAACTTCTTCTGTTCATTGGTAATTTTGCTGGTGACCAGAAAGAAAATCAGCAGCAGAAACGTCATATCAATCATCGGCGTCATCTGAATCGCCGATTCCTCAGACGGTCTGCGACGGATAGGCACGGACAAGCTCTCCGATGGACTTTGACCCTACTGCTGCACCCCGTAATCGGTCGGAATCACCTGGGTCATTCCCGTCGGCGCCCGGCTCCCATCCGGATTCATCTCCCCGGTGAATAAATCGAGCATCCGCGTGCACGTCTTATGCATGTCACTCATGGCCCCTAACAGTTGCGTTCGGAAATAAAAGTAGGCTGCCATCGATGGAATCGCCACCAGCAACCCGCTGGCCGTCGTCAACATCGCCACCCCAATCCCCGCTGCCAAATCCGATGGCTCCGACTTCCCCGCCGCCAACGAATCAAAACTCTGAATCATCCCCACCACTGTCCCCAACAGCCCCAACATCGGCGCAATCTGCCCGATATAATTCAGCGCATTGACCAAATTCATCATCTTGGTCTCCTCCACATTCATCGCATCGGCAATCGCTGTCTCCATCGCTGGCTTGTTGTACATGTCCCGCTCAAAACTCGCCTTGACCAACGCCGCCCCCATCACCGCACCCAACGGACTGGTGTCACTCTCACATGTCTTAAAAGCCTGACTTACCTGCCTTTGGCTCATCAAATTATTCAACTCCGAGACCAGGTTGGGCGGCATGATTCGCGACTTTCTCACCTGAATCGCGCAAAACACCGCAAAAGCCACCGCCGCCACCGAACACAACGCTATCGGATGCATCCACGGCCCGCCCGACTTGTAAAAATCAAACAACGATTTATCCACCTGCTGGGCCGCCACCCGCTGATCCACAATTTCCTGAGTCGTCGGCGCAGGCTGTCCAAGCCCCGACCAGGGCAGCACTACCAGGACTAGGCAACAGATAACAAAGAAGGATTGGCATTTCACATTCATGAGGAGGCTTTCGTTCAGGTCTGAGGTTTTATTTTCTTCAGGAGATCGTGCACTTTTGGAACCAATTCGGGCTCGGGAAACTCGTTAACAATTTCTTCCAACACCACCGCCGCACGCTCTTTCTCCCCGGCCCGTTGATAAATCTGCGCGGCCAGAAATAACCCGTCCGCCGCCAGCTTCCTAAACCCCGCGTGGAACACCGCCGGATAAAGCGCGTTATCCAGCGCATCATTGATCAAATGCGCCCGTTCGCTCCGCTTCTCCGGAATCTGGTCCCATCGCGGAAACTCTTCTTCCAAAGCCAGCAAATCTTGCCATGCCTTCTGCGCCCGAACCAGTCGCTGCTGAATCTGCGCCGTGGCGATCGCCGTTTCGTCCGCCCCCGAAACCGTCTCCAACTTCGCCAACTCGGCCTCCGCCTTTTCCGTTTGACCCGCCCGCAACAGCGCTGAAACCCGCAAGCCTGGAGCCTCGCTTCGCCGAGCCCCATCCCAGTCCCCTGCCTCAATCCTCGCAATCAATTCCAGGGCTTCTCGTGCCGACCCTTCACTCCCCTCGGCCAAGAGCAATCGAACCAGCTTCAAGCCCACCTCCCCACTGTCCGACTCGGGCACCCCCAAAAACGGGGCTCGCCGTTCCCAGAACTCCCGCAACCCGACCAAATCCTTGGTGTCGGTGCTCTCCAGCAACCGGACCTCCTCCGCCGATCGTCCTAACCTCAGCTTCGACAACAACTGACGTTGATACGGGACCTCGGCCTTCCCGCCTCCCACCGTCAGCTCCATCACAATTCGCTCTTCCCCGAACGTTTTGATTCGCCCTTCAACCTGCTGACCGTTCTTCAGTTCCAGCACATCCAACGTCGGATCAGCCCAGGCCAACCCCGTCAACCCCAGCAAGCCGAGCACCATCAGCCCCCAACCCCGTTTCATCCTTGTCCCCCCACACCCAGCGCCTGCAGCCGCTCGCGGATTTTCGGATACTCCGGTTTCTCGTGCAGCGTCGTATTCTGAACAAACTCCTCATACGTTCTCCGTGCCTCATCCCGCATATTCAACTTCTCGAAAGCCAAGCCGCTTTGCAGATAAGCTTTGCTCACATAATCCGCCCATCGCCCATACATCACATAAATCCGCTGAAAATAAGGAATCGCCCGGCCCGGATCACCCGCGGCCAAATGAATCTCGCCAATCTGATAGAGCGCCTCCACCCACGGTAAGCCACGCGCATTCTGCAGCTTCAAAATCTCCTCCAACTGCTCCACCGCACGCGTCTTATCCCCTCGTTTTAAAAAAAGGTCCGCCCGCGCCCGCAACACATCTTTGCGCAGAGGCGACTGAATCGACTCCCGCTCAAACCGTTCAAACCAATCCATCGCCGCCTGCTCTTTCCCCTCCTCAAGCGCCAGCAACCCCAGACCGGCATAGGCCCGATCTCGCTGCATCGACCGCGGATACCACGCAATCAAGCCCCGATACATCCGCTCGGCCTTCTCCCTCTGCCCGGTGGCCCGCGCCGCATCTCCAAAATCCGAAAGCAAATTTGGCGTGGCCCGGTCAGGCGTCACCAACTCCGCCGCCCGCAACAACCAACGATTGGCTTGGTCCGGATTCTCGCCACGGAGAATCGACGCCCGTGCCCATAAAGCCCGCGCGGCCAACAATGGTTTCCGATCCCGCTCCGCCTTCTCGGCCAAATCCCCCAGCTTTGCCACCAGCTCCGAACGCTCCTCCCCTCGATACATCCGGCCCAATCCCACCAACATATCCTCCACAGCAAACCGCTCCGTATCATCCCCATGCGCCTCAATCGCCTTCCAATAAATCTCCCTCGCCTCCTCATCCTTCCCATCCCGCCGCAACAACTGCCCCAAACGCCGCAGCGCCTCCACCAACTTCGGACTCTCCGGCGAATTCGAAATGAAAGCCTGCAAATGCTTCTCCATCGCCTCCCACTCCTCCAACGCCCGGTAAGCATCCGCGATTCGGAAGTAAGCATAATCATACACCCGCGGATTGTTCTTGGTCACCTTCCGATACGCTTCAATCCCCCGATCAATTTCACCCAAAGCAAAATACGAATCCCCCAACAAACTGTAAGCCTCATCAATCCGTTCACTGTGAGGGTGGGCAGCCACAAACGCCTCCAGCTCTTTATAGGCCTCCAGAAAATTCTGCTGCGCCGCCAACGAATGAGCCTTGCGATACAACACGTCCGACGTCATCCCAGAGTTCGGGTAAGCCTTCAAAAACTGCGCGAATGCCGCCCGCGCCAGTTCATAGTTCTTGTCAAAATAATGGGCCATCGCCGCCCAATAAGCCGCCGTCTCCCGCATCTGCCCCGACGGAAACTCCTGATCGTGCCGGCCCAACACTGCGATCGCCTCCGCATTGCGATCCTGCATCATCAGACTGTAACCGACCAAAAATGCCGCCCGTTCCCGCTGGGGAAAGGTCCGGTGCTGTTCCACCAATTTTTTGAAGTCGTCATGAGCCAAATCCCACCGCTGCAAACGCTGGTAGGCCTCCGCTCGAAGATACAGAGCCCACGGCACCTGCTCGCTCTTCGGATACCTCTCCATAAACTCCGTCGCCTGACTCACCAACAACGGGTAGTGACCCATCTCCTGCAAACAGATCAAATACTGAAAATTCGCCTGCTCCAGCAACTTGCTCTCCGGCAGCTTTGCTTTTGCCTCCGCCAACACCAAGGCCGCCTCCCGGTGCCGCTCCAGCCGAATAAACGCCTGGGCAATCCGCATCTGCAACGCCGTATCGTAATCCGCCATCTTCTCCAGCTGCGCCAGCTCCCGCTCCACCTGGCCAATCTGATCCTCCAACTCCATCGCCTCATCCGGCTTCGTCGTCTTCACCCGCTCCAACCGCGTCCGCAGGGCCGACAACCGATCATTTTGCCAGGCCACCACCCTTCCTCGCGGCCACACCCGCTGCAACACCCGGAGTGCATCCCGATCCCGCTCCGCATTCGCCAACTCATCCCCAAGGCGTAAGTGGAGCAAGCTATAGGCGGCAACCGAGTGAAAATCCGGCGAACGCGGATCAATCCCCGCTCCGAACGATGCCGCACCATCCATATCCCCGGCCTCAACCAGCGCAAAAAACGCCAGAATCTGCGCCTTTCCCTTCACCCGAGACGGCCCCTGCGCCGCCAATTCTTGAAACAATCCCGCCGCCTCTTTCCACTTCTCCTGCTGCATCAACGCCGTTCCCTTGGCCATCAACGCTTCGGGAACCTTTCCACTCTTCGGATACTTCGTGACAAAACCGTCCAGCGCCGCAATCGCCCTACCCAAATCCGGAGGATCCATCCGGAACAACGCAAACCCCTGCCAAAAAGTCAGCTCCTCGGCCGAAGTCGACTCCGGAAACTTCTTTAAAAACGCCGTCGTGCTCTCCACCGCCTCCGTAAACTTCCGCTGACGCACCTGACTAAAGGCCAACAAACTCATCACCCGCTCCAAATACGGCTGGGCCTGCGGATTCGCCCCAAAATCCCTCAAAAAATCCGAAAACGCCTTCTCCGCCGCCGCAAAATCTCCGCGGTTAAACGCCGACACCCCAGCGTTCACCGTCGCCTCAGCCGTCCCTGCCTCTTGGGCCTCCGCCCAAAAACTCCACCCAACCAGCAACCCGAGCGCCAGAAGGGAAAAACCGGGAAACCGACTCACAACTCCCTACCTTAGCCGTTTTCTTGCCAAGAAGGCGACAAAATGGTGACAAACAAATGCCACCCCCACCTCCGCCCGGCGCCTAGCGGGCAATGTCCCGTTGCGTCAGCACCCGAAACTCCCGCTCCATCAACGCCTGCGCCGCCAGCTCAGGATCCTCCAAATGAATCGCCAGCGCTGACTTCCCC
>JBDNCR010000048.1:0-8809 GCA_046719555.1 Verrucomicrobiia bacterium
ATCTATCCTTTACCCGCCCACCACGAATCAGGACGATCGAGTGTTCCTGCAGGTTGTGCCCTTCTCCCGGAATGTAAGCGATGACTTCCTCGCCATTGGTCAGGCGGACCTTGGCGACTTTACGCAAAGCGGAGTTCGGCTTTTTCGGGGTGCGGGTCATCACCTGAACACAGACGCCCCGACGTTGGGGGCACTTGTGCAGAGCACGAGATTTGGATTTGGCCAACACGCGGCTCCGTCCTTTTCGCACCAACTGATTGATCGTGGGCATCGCTATCGTTCCTTGTAGATTTGTCCGGTCGTTAAACGTCCTCCGAAGACGAAAAAACACGCCGGGCGAAGGGCCGAGGCGTGCGAAGAGGATTCACTCACTTTCGTGGAGGACGACCGAGGCCGTCACACGCGTTCGGAACACCGCTGGGGTGATTTCCCGAAATCAGGGGACGAGGAGAAAAGCGAAATTCTGCCGAATTGGCAAGGGGTTTTTCAAAAAAAGTTTGCGAACGGTGAGGTCAGTTTCCTTCCAAACCCTCTAGTTTCAAAGCCAGAGCATGAGCCTGAAGCTGCTCAAAAAGCTCGCCCAATTCCCCTTCCATCACCGCGCTGAGGTTGTAAAGGGTCAGATTGATCCGATGATCGGTCAGCCGATTTTGCGGAAAGTTGTAGGTGCGAATCCGCTCGTTCCGGTCTCCAGTCCCAATCTGCTGTTTACGGTGGGCGGCGTATTTGGCCGTTTCTTCAGCCTGTTTTTGCTCGAGGAGCCGAGAACGAAGGATGCTCATCGCTTTCTCCTTGTTTTTGATCTGCGACCGGCCGTCCTGGCACCGGACGATCATGCCGGTGGGAAGGTGCAGAATTTGCACCGCAGAGTCGGTGGTGTTGACCCCTTGGCCGCCCGGTCCCCCGGCGCGACAGACCTCAATCCGCAATTCCTCGGGCTTGAGCACCAGATCGACTTCTTCCGCCTCAGGCAAAACCGCCACCGTGGCGGTCGAGGTATGGATTCGCCCCTGATTCTCCGTGGCCGGAACCCGCTGAACCCGGTGGACGCCCGATTCGTAGCGGAGGTGCTTGAAAACGTCCTCGCCCGATAGAGCAAAAATGACTTCCCGATAACCGCCAGCCCCCGAGGTGGATGCATCCAGGAGTTCCAAAGTCCAACCGGTTCGCTCCGCAAATCGGGCATACATCCGATAGAGATCGGCCGCAAACAGCCCGGCCTCATCCCCGCCGGTCCCGGCCCGGATTTCCACAATGGTGTTCCGAGAATCGGTCGGATCAGGAGGAACAATGAATCGGCGAAAGTTCAGTCGCAGTTTCTCCTCTTGAGCACGGAGAGCAGGGAGTTCTTCAGCGGCCAGCCCGGCAAGCTCTGGATCGGAATCGGCCTCAAGAATCGCCTCGTGCTCGGCAATCTCACGCCGCAGAACGGCCAGCCGGTCGGCCTCCTCAAGCGCTTCACTCAGACGCCGGTGTTCCCGGGTGAGGTCTTGAGCCCGGCGGGGATCGTCGTAAAGATCCGGAGCTCCGAGCAGTGACTCCAGTTCCCGGTGCCGGGCCTTGAAGCGGGCGATGAAAGGTTCAAGGTTCATCGAAACCGGATGCGGGTCCAAGCCGAGAGTGAGGAGAAACTTGACCTTAAAAAAAATCGGACCCGGCAGGAAATTTCCCTGCCAGGTCCGGAAAAAGATCGAGCTCTACTTGCCCTTCTTGGACTTTTTCGGGACGGGACTAACGCCGGAAAAGCGCTTGTTGAATTTATCGACCCGACCGGCGGTGTCCACGAAACGCTGCTGGCCCGTGTAAAAAGGGTGGCAGGCGGCGCAGATGCCGATGCGGATGTTCTGTCGAGTCGAGCGGGTGTGATAGACGGCCCCGCAAGCGCACGTGATGGTCGTCTCGACGTATTCGGGATGGATTTCAAGTTTCATGGAAAGTCTTCCGGAAAAGCTGAGAATTAAACCAGTTTTCTGGCGATGAGGCAAGCATTATGTCCGCCAAAACCAAAGGAGTTGTTCATGATGGTGGAAATCGCCCGCTGCCGGGCCGTGTTGGGAACGTAGTCAAGATCGCACGCCGGATCGGGATGGTCGAGGTTGATGGTCGGAGGAACAATTCCGGTCTCAATCGCCTTCAAGCAAGCAACCGTTTCCACCGAGCCAGCCCCTCCAAGAAGGTGCCCGGTCATTGATTTGGTCGAGCTGACCCAGAGTTTCGAGGCGTGGGCGCCGAAAACGGCTTTGATGGCCTGGGTTTCGCAAACATCCCCTTGGGGGGTCGAAGTGCCGTGCGCATTGATATAGTCAATGGCGTCCGCCGGAAGCTCCGCCACCTCCAGAGCCCGGCGCATGGCCCGGGCCGCCCCGGCTCCTTCCGGTGCGGGAGCGGTCATGTGATACGCATCGGCGGTCACCCCATAGCCCAAAATCTCTCCGTAAATGCGGGCTCCCCGTCGCCGGGCATGATCCAGCTCCTCCAGAACCAGCACGCCCGCGCCTTCACCCAAAACAAAACCGTCCCGCTCCGCGTCGAACGGTCGGGACGCCTTTTCCGGAGCATCGTTCCGGCTGCTCAGCGCTTTCATGGCCGCAAAACCGGAAAGCCCCAACGGCACCACCGCCGCCTCTGAACCACCGGCCAACATCAGGTCCGCCTCACCGTCCCGGATCAATTTGAAGGCCTCGCCAATGGAATTACTGGAAGAGGCACACGCGGTCACGATGGCGAAATTGGGGCCCCGAAATCCGTAATAAATCGAGATCAGCCCCGAGGCCATATTGCTGATCATCATCGGGATCATAAACGGAGAGACCCGGGTCGGTCCTTTGTCCCGGAGGATGCTGTGCTGGTCTTCCAGCGTCTGAAGACCGCCAATTCCCGATCCAATCAGGACCCCAGCACGGTCAGGGTCACCCGTGAACGGCAGCAGCCCCGCATCGGCCACCGCTTCGCGAGTGGCGGCAAAGGCTAAGTGGGTGTAACGGTCGGTCCGGCGAACATCCTTTGGTGAAGGCAGGGCGGGCGCGGGATCGAAGTTTTTGACTTCAGCCGCAAACCGCGTGTCGTAAGCCGACACATCAAACCGGGTGATGGGCGCAACCCCGGACTGCCCGTTCTGAATGGCTTCCCAAAAGGTCGGAACATCATTCCCAACCGGAGTCACGACCCCAAGGCCGGTAACAACGACTCGTTTACGACTCATAGATGCCCGGGCGACGAAAAAAAGGAATCCCCACCCTGCGGAGCGCACAGGGTTTTGGCAAGGGCGAACGGGCGATTACTTGGAGCCTTCTTTGTCTTCGATGTATTTGACGACATCGCCGACGGTGAGGAGCTTCTCGGCGTCTTCATCAGGAACTTCGACATCGAACTGCTCTTCGAAGGCCATGACCAGCTCAACGACGTCGAGGGAGTCCGCCCCGAGATCTTCGATAAATTTCGCCTCCGGGGTGACCTGTTCGGCGTTGACGCTGAGGTTGTCAACGATGATTTGTTTGACGCGTTCTTCGATGGATTTTTCTGACATGGGGTGTGCTCCTACCTTAGTTGACTTCGCGATTTATGGGTTCGCCTTAGCTTTGGCAATTCAATTATTTCCTAATTTTCCCGCTGCCGCTTCGGCCCGATCAGATGAAGAGACCCCCGTCCACGGCGATCTCCTGACCAGTGATGTAGCCCGCTTCCGGCGAGGCTAAAAAAGCGACCACCCCACCCACATCCTCGGGACTACCGAGCCGTTTCAGCGGGATGTTCTGCAAAAGTTTTTCCTTCAATTCCTCCGGCAATCCGTCGGTCATGTCGGTCCGGATAAAACCGGGACAAACCGCGTTGACCGTGATGCCCCGGGGGGCCAGCTCCTTGGCGGCCGCCTTGGTCAGCCCGAGCAGGCCAGCCTTGGCGGCCGAGTAGTTCGCCTGACCCGCGTTGCCGTGCTGGCCGATCACCGAGCTGATGTTAATGATCCGGCCGGATCGGGCCTTCATCATGATCCGCGACACCGGCTTGATCCAATGGAAGGCCCCGGTGAGGTTGGTCTGAATGACCGTGTTCCAATCCTCGGCCGACATCCGAAGCATGAGAGTGTCCCGGGTGATCCCGGCGTTGTTCACGAGCACATCAACCCGGTCAAAGGCCTTTTCGATCGCCCCCACCGCAGCCTCAATCTCCGTCGGCTGAGACACGTCGACCCCGTAGGCCTCGTATCGGACCCCCAACGCCCGGATCTCCTCAGCCGGTCCTGAAGCACTCTCAACGCTCCGGGCCACCCCCGCGATGTCATACCCCGCCCGGGCCAAGGCGAGAGCAATGGCCCGGCCAATGCCGCGGCTGGCTCCGGTTACAATCGCAAGCGGTTTAGTCGAGCTCATGAAGCGAAGCCTTCAAGTCGTGCAGGTTTCCAATCGAGAGGCAAGCCACATCTTTGTCGATCCGTTTCACCAGCCCGGCCAGGACCTTCCCCGGACCCAGCTCAATGAAGCGGGTGATCCCGGCCGCCCGCAGCGCCTCAATACAAGCCTGCCAACGAACCGAACCGGTCACCTGACGCAAAAGCGCCTCCCGAATCCCCACCACCTCCAAGGCTGGAGCTGCCTCCACGTTCCCATAAACCGGCACCTTCGGAAGCTGCATCGGCACCTCGGCCAAAAGCGGTTCAAGTTTGGCCCGGGCCGGAGCCATCAGCCGGGAGTGGTAGGCTCCGGCCACATTCAACGGAATGACCTTGCGCAGTCCGAGGGCCTGCCCGGCGGCCACCGCCGCTGGAATCTGTTCCTTGGGCCCGGAGAGCACCACTTGACCGGGGCAATTCAGATTGGCCACCTCCAGACCCGACTCGGCAGCCACCTGCCGCGCCTGCTCTTCGGTGGCGCCCAAGAGCGTCACCATTCCCCCGGCCGCCGCCTCGCAAGCCTCCTGCATGTAGGCGCCCCGGGCGGCCACCAGTCTCAGGCCTTCCTCAAACGAAAAGGTTCCCGCCGCCGCATGGGCCGTAAATTCCCCGAGCGATAGCCCAGAAGCGGCTTGGAACGAGAAGTCCGGCCTCTCCTTCCTCAAGATCGCCAGGAGGGCCAAGCCGTGAACATACAGGGCTGGTTGACAATACCGAGTCTCGGTCAGCGTCGCCTCCGGACCGGTAAAGCAAATCTTGGAAAAATCGGGGCCGAGGAGTGCGTCGGCCTGGTCAAACAAGGCACGGGCCTCCGGTTCAGCCTCGGCCAAATCCTGGCCCATACCCACATGTTGGGCTCCTTGGCCGGCGAAAAGAAGGGCAGTCGGTTTCAAAGCGGCATCGAGAATGGAGAGAATTGCTCCAAGGACAAACCAAATCGATCCCCCCTGAGGTCGGCAGAAAAGGTTTCGACTCCGGCCATGCCCCTGGCTCATCATTCCGCCGCATGATTTTGAGCGATCTTCAAATCAAAACCCGGGCCGAAGCGGGGATGATCCGGCCGTTTGCCCCGGAGCTGGTTCGGCGGAGCGACCACGGAATCCCTGTCCTCTCCTATGGACTCTCCTCCTACGGCTACGACCTCCGGCTCTCTCCCAAAGAGTTCAAGGTTTTCCGGCATGTTCCAGGCACCGTGGTCGATCCCAAGCAATTCAACCCTCGTAATCTCGAATCGGTTCCTCTCCACCGGGATGCCACTGGAGATTACTTTGTCTTACCCGCCCGCAGTTACGGCTTGGGCGTGGCAGTCGAAAAATTGGCCATCCCGGCCGATGTCACCGCCATCTGCGTCGGCAAGAGCACCTACGCCCGGTGCGGCATTATCGCCAATGTGACCCCTGCCGAAGCGGGTTGGACCGGCCACTTAACCCTCGAGTTTTCGAATTCCTCGGCGGCCGACTGCCGCATCTACGCCGGAGAAGGGATTGTCCAGATGCTCTTTTTCACCGCGGAACCCTGCGCCACCTCGTATCGCACCCGCCGCGGCAAGTATCAGGGCCAGCAGCAGCGGATCACCCTGCCCAAGGTTTAAGGTTGAAGGCTTTCCCCCAAACGCCATCATCCCCGGTCTGGCTTTGCCCGTTTCTGCTCCCATGAAGCCCCACCCAGCACCCCTGGAATTCGAAAAACCCCTCCTCGATATGGAGCGGATGCTTGAGAATCTCAAAGCCCACAACGATGCCCACAAGCTCGACGTGCAGGCTGAGATCGAGCAATTGACACGCCGGATCGAGGAAACCAAGCAATCCATTCACCAAAACCTCACCCCATGGCAACGCGTTCAAATCGTCCGCCATCCCCAACGCCCCTACACCCTCGATTACATCTCCCGGATCTGCGATCTCTTTGAGGAACTTCATGGGGATCGCACCTGCGGCGATGATCAGGCGATCGTCGGAGGCTTAGCCACCATCGACGGAGAGAGGGTCGTCATCCTCGGCACCCAAAAAGGGCGTAACACCAAAGAAAGCGTGCGCCGAAACTTCGGCTGCGCCCACCCCGAAGGCTATCGGAAAGCACTCCGGCTCATGCGGCTGGCCGACAAATTTCGTTTGCCCATCATCTGCCTCATCGACACCCCGGGTGCCTATCCTGGCGTCGCCGCGGAACAACGGCACATCGCCGAGGCGATTGCCGTGAACATCCGCGAAATGTTCACGTTCACCGTCCCCATCCTGGCCGCCGTCATCGGCGAGGGCGGCTCCGGTGGAGCCCTGGGAATCGGCGTCGCCAACCGGGTCTTGATCCTGGAGAATGGATACTACTCGGTGATCTCTCCCGAAGGCTGCGCCAGCATCCTGTGGCGGGACCGGAAGTTCGCTCCGGAAGCCGCCGCCGCCCTAAAAATGGCTCCACCTGACTTGCTGGAACTCAAACTCGTCGATGCCATCGTCCCCGAACCTGTTCGCGGAGCCCATCACGATTGGGACCAGGCGGCATCCAACCTCAAAGCGGCTCTCTTGGACCATCTCCGCCAACTCAAAAAACTCTCCCCCAAGGCCCTCCTCGAACAACGCCACGAACGCTATCGCCACCTCGGCGTCTTCCAGGAAAACCCTTAACCGCCCCACCAGCCCCCCGTTCAGTCAACCGGGAAGGTGGAGGCGACGATCTCGACCTCCTCGGAAAGTCCAACAATCTCAAACGGCTCGGCATCCGCCGTGACAAAAAAGCTGTCGCCAAAGCCAAACTCCCGTCCCGAAACCCCGACCGTTCCCGCCGTCACCGTCACAAATTGGAAGGTCCGCCGGTTCGGCATCCAATCCAAGGTTTCCTTATCGAAAAGAAAATGACGATACAGATAAAATAAATCACACCGCAACAACCGCTGCCCATGCGGCTGGGCCAGCACCGGCTCAAAATCTTGAAAGTTAATGCAGCGGAGCGACTCCTCCAGATGCAGATCCCGAGCTCGGCCCGTCTTGGGATCCACCCGGTCCCAATCATAAACCCGGAACGTGGTGTCCGAATTCTGCTGCGTTTCCAAAATCAAGTTGCCCGCCCCGATGGCATGAACCCGCCCCGAGGGCAAAAACATAAAGTCGCCCCGGGCAGTCTTCACCCGATGGAAACAGTCGGCGACCGTTTTGGCCTCAATCGCGCGACGGAAAGATTCCGGGGTCACCCCTCGTTTAAGCCCAACGTAGATTTCCGCCCCGGGAGCCGTATGAAGAAAAAACCAGCATTCGGTTTTCGGCTCCCCATTGAACGCCGGGGCCAGAGCCGCAGGCGGGTGAACCTGGAGCGAAAGCTTGTCGGCGGCATCCAGAATCTTCACCAGAATCGGAAACCGCTCGGTCGCTGGTGCGGCGGTTCCGAAAATCGCCGCTTTGTCGGGCCCGATCCAAGCCTCGTGGAGGCTCAGCCCGGTCTCCCGGAAAACCGTTTGCGCCTCCGGTCGATCGCACAACTCCCAAGACTCGCCAAAGGGCCCATCGCCCGGCAGTGATCGGCCTAACCTCGTTTCAAGGTCGCGCCCGCCCCAAATCCGCTCCTGATAAACCGGCTCGAGCGTCCAGATCGGCACAATGAGGCCTCAGCGAATAATGCCGGCCTGAGCACGGCGGTTCTTGGCCCAAGCTGCCTCATTAGAAGACGGGTCCACGGGCCGTTCCTCTCCGTAGGAAATCGTTTGCACCCGGCTGCCAGCCACGCCCAAGCCGATCAAATAATCGCGCACCGCGTTGGCCCGTCGCTCACCCAGCCCAAGGTTATATTGAATGGTCCCGCGCTCGTCTGTGTGACCCGCCACAATGATCCGAACCCCGGGATTGGCCGCAAGATATTGCGCCGTGGCCTCGAGTTTACCCCGTTCCCCCGGGGCGATGGTGAAATTATCAAACGCAAAATAGACGGTGTAAGCCGCCAGCGTCGCGTAATCGGCATTCTCCGGATTAAACGACTCGTCACGTTCCGGAAGGGTCTGGCCGAAGATCGGATCGGTGTTATCAAAAATGCCGCCGGTTCCATCCGGACCGGTGCCCGGTCCGCGTTTCACATCTTTGGCACAGCCGATAAAGACGGCCATCAGGCAAGCGAGGAGCATCCAAGGGAGGGTTGATTTCATAAAAGGAAGTTCACCGGGCTACGGAAGGTTCCGAACAGTTGGCCACCCCGTTTTCGATGGCCATCGCCCGCCGGGTCACCGTATCCAGCAGATGCAATTGACCGCCACGGGTGAAGACCAAATGACGCGAGTTGGACGTCCAACTCGGGCTTTCACTTCCACCCGAGTCAGTAACCAGCCGATGCTGGCCGCTGGCCAGATCCAAAACCGCGATTTGGGTCTGACCGGCCGCCCGCGTCGAATACGCAATCAACTTGCCGTCCGGCGACCAATCCGGCTCGGTCGAATAGGTGGAG
>JBDNCR010000049.1:0-8637 GCA_046719555.1 Verrucomicrobiia bacterium
CTGAAGTCGTTGGGGATTGTGGAGAAGACGGTGCCGAGAGAGGGAGCGGGAGGAATGGAAGGGGGGCGGAAGGGGAAAGGGGTGCAGGCGGTGCCGCCGGCCGAGGCGGCGTTGCGGGTGGTTCCCGAGCCTTTGCCGACAGGTCTGGGGAGGTGGGGAGGGGAGGATGGGTTGAGCGTGAACGCCGAATCTGGGGAGTTGATGTGTCCGCATTGTTGGCTGCGGTTTGATGTGGGGGACGTGAAGCATGTGTCGGTGCACGATGATTTGCGGGGGGATCCGGTGTTGGGAGCGGAGGTGCAGCAACGGTTTCATGCGGTGCGATTTGATGGGAAGGGGCGGGCCTTGGATGCGATGGGGGTGCCGTGTCAGGAGCTGGCGTGCCCGCATTGTCATCATAAGTTGCATCCAGGTTTTCTGGAGTTGCCGCAGGTGATTTATTCGATTGTGGGGGCGCCGAGCGCGGGGAAGTCGTATTATTTGTCGGTGATGTTGGCGGCGGTGCAGGAGCGGTTGGCCGGTCGGTTTGGGGCGTTTTTGAAGGATGCGGATCCGACGGGGAATGCGACGTTGAATGCGATGAAGGCGCAGTTGCTGGGGGCGGGGACTCCGGAGGAGGCGGTGTTGTTGAAGACGCAGTTGGATGGGGAGATGTATCAGCGGGTGATGCGGCACGGGCAAGAGGTGGGGATGCCGAGACCGTTTGTTTTTTTGTTGGGTCAACCGCAGGAGGGTGCGACGCATGGGGTGACGTTTTACGATAATGCCGGGGAGCATTTTGAGCCGGGGATGGATTTGAATGATGCGCCGGGGGCACAGCATGTGGCGCATTCGGCGGCGATATTTTTTTTATTTGATCCGACATCGAGTGAGCCGTTCCGGCGGAGGTTGGCCGGGCATCCCGATCCGCAGTTGACGATGGTGGGTCGGGTGGATCAGCAGGATGTGTTGCTTGCGGAGTTGGATGTGCGGGTGAGGGCGTTGACGGGGTTGGGGGCGCAGGAGCGGTTGGATCGGCCTTTGTTGTTTTTGGTGGGGAAAAGTGATGTGTGGCGGGGTCTGTTGATGGAGGAGTATCCGGCGGGTTTTGCGCGAACGGAGCGGGTGGATGGGGCGCTGGACGCGGATGCAGTGGTGGCCAATTCCTCGGTGTTGCGTGAGTTTTTGGTGAAGGTATGCCCGACGGTGGTGTCGATTGCCGAGGGTTTGTCGGCGGAGGTGATTTATTTTCCGGTGAGCGCGTTTGGGCATTCGCCTCTGATGCTGGAGGATGGGCGTCTTGCTCCAGACCCAACGAGGTTGAAGCCGGAGGGGGTGGCTGACCCGGTTTTGTGGGCGTTGAGTCGGCTGGCGGGTTGGGAGTTTTTGTCCGTGTCCGAGGAGTGAGTTGGCGATGGCTTGGCAGTTGATTTTCACGAGTGCGCCGCGGGGCTTGTTGCCGGGGCGAACGGGCTTGGTGACGGTGGCGAGGCATCGGGAGTTGGATGAGGGGCTGGTGACTCGGCTGGAACGGTGGAGTGTGTATGACCGGGCTCGGTTTGGGACGGGACCGGGTCCGGAGGTGTTTGCGTTAAGGAGGTGGGAACGGGGTGGAGTGGCGGTGTATGTGTTGACGAGGATGGTGGATGCGGGAGCGGATTATTCCGGGCGGGCGAATCATGTGGCGCATCATTTGATTGTGGGCTCGGAGGAGGTGGCGAAGGCGAGGGAACCGACGGAGGTGGCACTGGGATGGGAGGGGTGGTTGAACCGGTGGGAGGGTGGGCCCCGATGGTTAGGTGAGGAGGATTGGGTGGAGATGGGGGCAATGCGGTTGGCGGCAAGGGGTGAGGAGGTTGGGCCGATTGAGGGGTGGGTGGAGGGCGGTCAGGCGGTGAGTGGAGAGGCGCGTTATCCTGTGGGTAAAGAGCGGGTGTGGGTGGCTACGGTGGGCGCGGCGTTGCGGCGGGTGGAGGGGAACCCGTGGGACATCACGTGGGCCTCGGTCGGGTTAGGAGATGGTGAGGAGGTGGTGTGGCGAGGTCGGGTGGCGCAGGATTGGGGATTTAGTCCTTTGGTTGCGGGTGATCCGAGAGGTGGACGGAGGGTCCGCGCCCAGGCTTCGGGTCCGGCAAGGAGGGCGTCGAGGGAAAGGGCGGAACTTGGCGATGGGGAGTCGGTTGAAATCAAGGATTTTCCAGGGGAGCGGTTGGAGGGCACGGTGCGGGAACGTCCTTCAGGGGAGCAGGAACGGGAGAAGGTCAGGACCTCGGGGTGGAAGGTAGGGAGCTGGCTGGTTGGAGGCGGGTTGGTGGTGGCCATGGGTCTGGGGGTGTTGGTGTGGTCGATGGTCGAGGGTAGGGACGGGGAGCGTTGGGCTGAGGAAACTCGGGAGTTGATGCGGGCGGGAAATGTGGGAGCGGTGGAGGATCGATTACGTTTGTTCGAGCAGGGCGGTCAAGTTGTGCCCGGTGTGGAGCAGGTGGTGGCTGAGGTGCGGTGGTGGGTCGCGGCAGAGCGAGCGATGGAACGATTGTCCGCGTTGAGGTTGGCCCGTGATGAGGTGGGGGTGGAGCGGTTGTTGGCGGCACTGGAGGCGGAGCCGGAGCTGGTCAAGTGGCGGAGAGTGGCTCCGAGGTTGGGGCGTTCGATGGAGGATGCGCGGTTGTGGTTGGAGGGTCGACGGATCGAGGTGGCGTCGGCTCGAACGGCGGTGGAGCGTGCGGAGGAGGCCGTGGGAGAGGCCCGGGGCCGTGAGGTGGCCGAAGCCCGGGTTGCGGTGGAGAGGTTGGGGGGGGAGGCAGGTTCAGAGTTGAGGAGTCGATTGGAACGGCTGGGGGAGGTGGTGGAGGAGGCGGGGGAGGGGTTGGAGAAGTCAGGAGAGGTGGCGAAGGTGGAGCGTGCGGAGGTGAGTGTGGTGGTATCTCCGGCGGGGAACGATGGTTCGGTGTGGTGGAGTGGGGGTCCGTTAAGCCGGATGGTGCTGGAGCGGTTGTGGAGTCCGGAAGGGGTGGAGGTTTCGGCCGGGGTTCTGGGGGCTGGAGGTGTGGTGGAGAACGGCGAGCGGGGGGAGGTGGTGCGAACGGGGGAGAGTTTGAAGTTGTATCGGGGGATGGATTTATTGGCGGAGGTGCGGCGAGCTGGAGCGGAGGGGTTGGGGTGGCGACCGAACGAGGCATTGTGGACGGAGACGGGGATGGGTTGGTGGTTTCGACTGGAGGGTGGGCGGAAGCTGGAGATTCGTTTTGTGCGGCCAACGGGGTCGAAGGAGGAGGGAGCAATTCGCTTAGGGCTCACCGATCTTTTGGTGGATGGCGCGGTGGGGCAGGGTCAGGTTAGTGTTGATGGGGTGAAGCTGAGGGAGATGGTTCCAGTGGTGGCGGGGAAGACGGTGATGGTGCAGGGACAGGTGCGTCGGGGGGGACGAATTGTGGCCATGAATTCGCGGGGATGGCGTGCAGGGGTTGATGGCTGGGAAGGGGAGTTGCGTTGGGATTTGTGGCCGGGCGATGAGGTGGTGGGCGGGGTGGTGGTTTTGCGAGAGTCGGGGGAGGGGGGAATGGTGTGGAATTTGGTGGAGTTCGGGGAGGGACGTGAATGAGAGCTGGCGCTTTAGCGCGACGGATGGCAGCGGCTCTGGAACGGCATCCGGGTCGTCCGGCGCTGGAGGCATTGGCGCGGGAGTATGCGTTGGCGTGTCAGGCGTTGAACGAGCGTTTGGAGAAGTGTGCGGCGTTGTTGGCGGCGGGGAGCGAGCACCAGGCGTTGCAGGTGGCGGAGTCGCATCCACCCGTTTTGGATCAGGTGGCGGAGTTGGAGTTTGCTCGGATTGAGGAGTGGCGAGATTTGTGCGCGGAGGAGGGCTTGGTGCAGGCGGAGGTTTTGGATGTGCGAACGATTCGGCAGTTGAACGCGATTTATGCGAAGGGGTTAGCGTCGACTCATGCGTTGTATAAGGAGTATCGGGGCGCGATGTTGAAGCGGAATCGGGAGGCGGCGCGTGCGGCCTTGGAGCGGATTTTGGAGCTCGATCCGAGGGACCGGAATGCGGAGGCGGAGTTGGCGCGGTTGGAGGGGCGAGCCGTGCCGGAGTTGGAGAGGTCTGGGGCGAGGAGTTCCATCCCCAAGCTAAGCATTTCGCTTGGGGTGGGACGAAGGGAGAGGACAGGTGTGGAGCGGCAGGAGCCCGAGGTCGAGGGGGAAGGGGCTGGAAATCTTCAGGGTTTTCCGGCGAAAAGGCTTTCCGGGCCGGAGTTGAAGGCGAAGGTGGAGGAGTTGTTGGCCCGGATGCGGGCGGCTCGGGAGGGTGGAGATGCGGAGGCAGTGCAATCGGAGGTGGCCCGGTTGAAGGCGGTGGTGGGGGGACGATTGGCGCTTTTGACGGCGGAGCAAAGTGAGGAGCGGCACCAGTTGGAGACGTGGGCGGCGGACGAGATTCGTCGGCGGCAAGCGGAGGAGGAGAGACGGCGGCGGGCCCGGGATTTGGAGGATCGGTTGATCGAATTGGAAGCGTGGGTGGAGGAGGAGGGTGAGAGGGACGAGCCGGTGTGGCAGGTGGCGTTGGTGCGGGCGGGGGAGTTGCGAGAGCAGGGTGAAGGGGATTGGTCGCGGTTGGGTGAGTTGGAGGGGCGGCTGACTCGGGTTGAGGAGAGGTTGCGCGGAGGATGGGAACGGGCCCGAGCGCGTGCGGCGAAGCGGAATCGGAGGTTGTGGATGGTGGGAACGGTGTTGGTGGTGTTGGGAGCCGGGGTGTTGTTTTTGAACGGGCGGGTGTTGGCGAATCAGTCGAGGGTGCAATTGGCACTGGACCGTGGTGCGGTGAGTGAGGCTCGGCGCGAGCTCGAGTCGATGGAGTCGGCGAGTTGGTTGTTTGTCGGACCGAAGCTGGCCTTGCGTGAGCGGATGGAAGGGTTTCGGGAGCGGTTGGCAGAGGAGGAGGCGAGGGCGGCACGGGTTCGTGGGGCGTTGGCCGAGTTGGGGCAGGAGGCGGCGCGGGATTTTGCGGGTCAGCCGTTCCGCAAGGTGGGACGACGTTTTGAGGAGTGTCGGGAGGAGTTTGCTGCTTTGGCGCAGGAGTTTCGCGATGAGCTGTCGGCGAGTTATGGGCGAGTGACGGAGGCGTGGGATCGGTGGGTGGACCGGGAACGGGAGGCGAGTGTGGCGCGTTTGAACGAGGTTTTGGCGGAGGTGGAGGGGGTGGTGAGGGCGCGCTTGGATTTCCGGCATGATCCGGGGGAGGCGGAGAAAGGTTTGGCGGAGGTGAAGCCGATGTTGGCCGAGTTGGCCGATTTCCAATTGCCGGTGATGGCGGGGCTGCGTCTGCCTGGGGAGACGATTGAGCGTGCGCGCCAGGCGCGGGTTCATGCCGAGGCGGTGGAGTCGGAGCTGAAGAAGCTGAAGGAGGCCCGGGACCGGATGCAGACGGCGTTGAGTTTGGGGGAGTACCAAGCGGCGCTGGAGGTGGTGGCGGGCTCGCAATTTTTAGAGTCGGAAGTGGTGGATGAGGCCCGACGGGTGGCCCGGCGGGGTTTGAGTGAGGGAAGTTTTGCCGCGAGTGCGATGATGCCGGAGGCACCGAAGTTGTGGAGTTTTCTGCGGGAGCAGGGGGACCGTCCTCTGTTTCCGGAGAGGCCGACGGAGCGTGAGCGCAGTTTGTTTCTGGCGTTGCGGGATGAAGTGGACTTGAAGGATATTTACCGGTGCTTGGTGACGCCGCTGGCTCCGGGGCAGAGGGGGGCGGAGCGGACGATTTTTTCGCGAGGACAACCGCAGCGGCGGGATTCGACGATTAGCGAGACGGTGGTGCGGAGTGAGTGGTTGGCCGAGTTTTATGATCCGGCTCGCCATCCGTCGGCCATTCAGTTTGAGGCGGTGCCGATCGGGTTTAGTTTTGTGAATCGGCGTCCGGGCGATCTGCGGTTGGTGGAGAGCACGGTTTCGACCGAGTCGGATTTGTTTCGGCGCTTGGGTTTGGGGGAATGGATTGACCGTTCAAGCGGCGAGTATCGGGGGCCGATCTTGCGGTTGTTGGATCAGGTGCGGGCGGAGCCCTTGGCCAGTCCGCTTTTTGTTAGCCATGTGTTTCTGCGACTTTTGGAGATGACGCAGGAACGACCGGAGGCGTGGGGAGTTCTGTTGAGTCCGTCGTTGCGAGAGGTGGCGCGGGATTTGCGGACGACGTTGAGTTTGGAGGTGTTGCCGTCGGACTGGATGGTGCCGCGTCGGCGGGAGCTGCATGAGGCTCGGTTGAAGTCGATTTTGGATGGGGTCCGAGGCCGATCGTTTGAGCGTGAGGCGGAGGTGTTGCGGGCGTTTTACGGGGCAGCGGCGAAGGAGGGTTTTGCCTTTAGCGGCCATGTGGGCCTGGAGGGGCGGGTGGAGCTGAGTCCGAGGGGCGGCGGGGCCTTGGAGTTGTGGGGGTTGGAGGCGGTGAGTCTGAGACCGTCGTTGCTATTTCGACGGCCGCGGGTGGGGGAGGATTGGCAGCAGGTGCGGGTGCCGCAGCCGTTGACGCCGTTGTTTGCGGTGGGGACCGACCGGCGCCAGTTGTGGCGGGAGACGGTGCAACGGTTTGGGCTTGCGCTGGATGATCCTTCGGTGCAGGTCATGCGTCCGGATTTTGTCCAGGCTGAGTATGGCAGATGATAAGTATGTTGTTCGGTGGAAGGGGAAGGAGTTGGGACGGTTTAGCCGGTCGGAGATTGTGGAACGGTTAAAGGCACGGGAGTGGAGTGTGCATCATGAGGTGGAGGAGGGGGGACGATGGAGGGGGGCAGGGGAGTTTGTGCGGGATGGGTAGGTTGAGGAGGAGGAGGGGTTTGGGCAGGGGGATGGGGGGCAGGGGTTTTGGCTGGGGTTAGGTTATGTGTGTTTGGGGCTTTTGGTGGTTGGTTTTGGGATGGGGATGGTGGGGTGGAGGCCGTTGAGGCCGGAGGTGGCTTTGGCGGGAGCGTTGATGGCAGGTTTGGTGGGCTCGGTGTGTGGTTTGGCGATGTTGGGCCGGGGATCTTGGGGGCATGGGTTGGCCATGGTGACGGGATGTGTGGGGTTCGCGCTTGCGGTGATGGTGTGGGCTGGGCGACATTAAGGGGGATGAAGGTGGCTTTTGTGCGTTGGGTGGTTTTGTTGGGGATGATGGCGGGTCCGCTGCAGGCCCAGACGGCGACGCCTTTGTGGCAGGTGATCAAGGATCAACAGACGGTTTACTCGGTGCGGATCAGTGCGATGACGTCGGTGAGTATTCACGAGTATGTGGTTGGGGGAGCGGTGAAGGTGACGGAGGTCACGATTGCGACGACCGGGTCCACCCAGGCGCGCTTTTATCATTTGCAGCCGGTGACGGAGACTTCGGGCGGGGGAGTGGGAGGGTTGGCCAATATGTTGACGCAACGGGGAGAGCAGGTGGCGGATCGGGTGGCGGGCGTGACGGGGGCCGAGAGGGTGTGGCGGGGGGTGATTAAGGATTATCCGACCTCGACGCATGCGCATACGGTGGAGTATCGCATCCATTCGTTGGAGGTTCTTGGGAAGTTATTAGACAGTGCGGTGGCGTCCCTGGAGTCAGGGCGAGGGGAGCGGTTTCGGTTGGTCGATGCGCCTTAGGGCTGGGCGAGGTGGGGTGGAGTTTAGAGCCAGGCTGGGGTGAAGAGGCGGAGGGTGATGCGGGTGCGGGGGGCGCGGATGGGGAGAGGTTCGAGGACTTCGTCGAGGGCTTGAGGACCGTCGTGAATGCGGGCGAGTTCGGCGTCGAGTTCGGCTTGGAGGGCAGCCATTTCGGCCTGGACGGCTTCAACGGATTCGTTGGCGTGGGCGATGTCTTGGGATCCTTTGAAGGTGCGGCTGACATTGCGTGCGGCGGCGGAGGCGCGGGTGACGGAGGTGGTGGAGATGGCTCGGCGTCCGAAGAGGGCTCCGAGGACGGTGGTGCCGATGGAGAGGGCAGCGTTCATGCGGGCTTGGCTGGCTTGGGCTTTGCGCGTTTCGAGGCGTTGGCGGGCGCGTTGGAGCCGGGCTTCGAGGGTTTGCAGGCGGCGGGCGTATTTTTCGTGGACGGTGTCCAGGTCGCGGTCGCGTTGTTCGCGGAGTGCGAGGTTGAGGCGGAGGCGGAAGGATCGTTCATCTTCACCGGGAGAGGAGACAAGGCCAGTGGAGGGGCTGCGGAGGAGGGTGAGGGGATGATGGTGGGAGAGCCAGGCGGTCCATTCACGCTGCCAGGTGGTGAGGGTTTTTGGGGTGAGGGTCGGGGCCGGGGCAAAGGAGACTTGGGGCGGTGGGGTGGGTGAGAGGTCGTCGAGGCTGATGTGGTCAAGGAGGGTGGCTTGGTTCCAGTCAATGACGGTGGTTTCGGGGGCCAGGGGAATGGCGAAGATGGCTTCTTCAAGGTGATGGAGTTTGAGGCGGGAGTCGGTGTAGGTGATTTGGTGGGCGGCAAGAAGGTAGGGGACCAGGTGGGCACCGTGAGGGGGGTGTTGGGGGAAGTAGGGTTGGATGGATGGAGGAAGGGTAGGCGGGGAGGAGGAGGAGGGGAGGACTGGGGCGGCAGAGGTTGCGGGGGCTGGGGCGGGGTTGGCAGAAGGGGGGGAGAGGGCCCGGATTTGTTCGCGGGTCATGGGACCGGCGAGGTAGGACATGCACCAGCGGGTTTCGAACAGGGTGGGG
>JBDNCR010000005.1:0-14190 GCA_046719555.1 Verrucomicrobiia bacterium
GCTGCATCTTCACCTCCGACAACCCCCGTTCGGAAGATCCCCTGGCCATCCTCCGCGACATGACCTCCGACCTCCCCCCCGACGCCCCCGTCACCCTCGAACCTGACCGCCGCGCCGCCATCGCCCTCGCCCTCCGCTCCGCCCAACCCGGCGACCTCATCGCCATCCTTGGCAAAGGCCACGAAGACTACCAAGAAATCCACGGCCAGCGCACCCCCTTCTCCGACCTTCACGTCGCCCAACAACTCCTCGGAGGTCTCGCGTGAAACCCCTCCCCCTTGCCGAAATCGCCGCCATGGCCCAAGGCACCCTCCTCCGCGGGGCGCCCGAACGCCACATCCACCGCGTCAGCATCGACTCCCGCTCCACCCGTCCCGGCGACCTCTTCATCGCCCTCCGCGGAGAAAAATTCGACGGACACGCCTTCCTTCCCGCCGCGGCCCAACTTGGCGCCATCGCCGCCATCATCGCCCGCCACTCCACCCACCCCAAACCGGACGGCCTCGCCCTCATCGAAGTTGACGACCCACAAACCGCCCTCCAACGCCTCGCCCTCGCCTACCGTCAAACCCTCTCCACCACCATCGTCGGCATCACCGGCTCCTCCGGCAAAACCAGCACCAAAGAATTCCTCGCCTCCGTTCTCACCCAACTCGCCCCCACCCGCAAAACCGAAGGCAACCTCAACAACCACCTCGGCGTCCCCCTCACCCTCCTCTCCATCCAGCCAGAAGATCGCTGGGCCGTCGTCGAAATGGGCATGAACCACCCCGGCGAAATCCGCGCCCTCTGCGACCTCGCCCTCCCCGACCATGGTGTCATCACCAGCATCGGCTGGGCTCACATCGAATTCTTCCCTGACCAAAACGGCATCTTCCACGAAAAAGCCTCCCTCGTTCGCCACCTCCGCCATGGTTGGGCCATCCTCAATGGCGACGACCCCTACCTCCGCTCCCTCCACGGCACCCTTCAAGCCGAAACCATCTTCGCCGGCACCGGCCCCGACAACTTCCTCCAACTCTCCGACATCCGCTGGCTGGGCGATCGCATGTTCTTCACCGCCCGCTCCGGCTCCCAAGCCGAACCCATGGAACTCCCCGTCCCTGGCCTGCACATGGTCCAAAATGCCGGGCTCGCCATCGCCCTCGGGCTCAAAGCCGGACTATCCCTCCCCCAAATCCGGGTCGGCCTGGCTGCCGCCCAACTCCCCAAAAACCGGGTTGCCCTTCATCGCCTCCACCAAGGCTGGCTCCTAGACGACGCCTACAACGCCAACCCCGACTCCATGAACGCCGCCTTCCGCACCCTCGCCCTCCTCGCCCCCGACCTCCGCCGCGTCGCCCTCCTCGGCGCCATGGGCGAACTCGGCGCCTGGTCCGATCGCCTCCACCACTGGACCGGGGAACGGGCGGCCGACGCCGGATTCACCCTCCTCTACGCCGTGGGCCCCGCCGCCCAACCCCTTGTCCAAGCCGCCGCCGCCCGCGGACTCGACGCCCGCTGGTTCCCCTCCAAAGCCGACCTCCTCGACGCCTACCGCAAAGTCGCCACTCCCGCCGACGCCATCCTCATCAAAGGCTCCCGCTCCCAAGGCATGGAGGAAATCACCCACGCCCTCATCCAAACCTGACGCCATGCTCTACTACCTCTCCGAACTCACCTGGCTCTTCAGCCCCCTCAACGTCTTCCAATACGTCACCTTTCGCGCCATGGGAGCCGCCCTCACCACCCTCCTCCTCTCCCTCTGGATCGGCCCCAGCCTCATCCGCGCTCTCACCCGCCTCAAACTCGGCCAACCCATCCGCGGCAAAGAAGAAGTCCACGTCCTGGCCGAACTCCACGGCTCCAAAAAAGGCACCCCCACCATGGGCGGCCTCATGATCCTCATCACCCTCACCATCGCCTGCATCCTCTGGGGCCGTCCCACCAGCCAACTCCTCTGGGTCACCCTCGGCGCCACCCTCGCCCTCGGTGCCCTCGGCTTCGCCGACGACTTCAAAAAAATCCGTCAAAAAAAATCCGACGGAATCTCCTCCCGCCAAAAACTCCTCTTCCAAACCCTCGTCGCCGGTCTGGTCGGTGGCTTCCTTCTCCTCAACCCCGACACCCGCGACCTGGCCAAATCCTTCGAAATCCCCTACACCCGCTACACCTTCATCGACCCCACCGGCGGCTGGCTCGCCTGGGCCTTCTTCATCTTCATCATCGTTGGCGCCTCCAACGCCGTCAACCTCACCGACGGCCTCGACGGCCTCGCCTCCGGATGCACCGTCTCGGTCGCCCTTGTCTACGGCGTCTTCGCCTACCTCATGTCCAACGCCGTCGCCGCCTCCCATCTCCGCCTCACCTTCGTCCCCATCGCCGCCGAACTCGTCATCTACTGCGCCGCCCTGGCCGGAGCCGCGCTCGGCTTCCTTTGGTACAACTGTCACCCCGCCAAAATGTTCATGGGCGACACCGGCTCCCTCGCCATCGGAGGCGGCATTGGCACCGTCGCCATCTGCCTCAACCAAGAACTCCTCCTCGCCATCGTCGGAGCCGTCTTCGTCATGGAAGCCGGCTCGGTCATCCTCCAAGTCGCCAGCTTCAAACTCACCGGCAAACGGATCTTCGCCATGTCTCCCCTCCACCACCATTTCGAAATCCGGGGCTGGAGCGAAACCTCCGTCGTCGTCCGTTTCTGGATCCTCTCCGTCGTCTTCGCCGCCATCGCCCTTACCACCCTCAAACTCCGCTGAACCACCACGTGAATGTCTCCGGCAAACAAATCGTTGTTCTCGGCCTCGGCGAAAGCGGTCGCGCTGCCGCCGAACTCCTCCTCAACCAAGGAGCCACCGTCGTGATCCGCGACTCCCAACTCAACGAACGCATCCGCCAACTTGCCCAACGGCTCGGCACCCGTGGCGCGCGCATCGAACTCGGGGAAACCTCCTTCTCCCCCTGCCGCTTCGATCTCGGCATCCTTAGCCCGGGCATCGACCCCTCCCGCCCCCTCGTCGCCCAGCTCCGCCAACAACAGGTCCCCCTCCTGGGCGAACTCGAACTTGCCTTCCGCTTCTGCCAAGCCCCCGTCGTCGCCATCACCGGCACCAACGGCAAAAGCACCACCACCGAACTGGCCGCCGCCCTCCTCAAAGCCGGCGGCAAACGGGCCGTCGCCTGCGGCAACCTCGGCCCCCCCTTCTCCGACATCGCCACCCAATCCGCGGACCTCGACGTCGCCGTCGTCGAAACCTCCAGCTTCCAACTGGAAACCATCGACACCTTCGCCCCGCGCGTCGCCGTCCACCTCAACCTCACCCCCGATCACCTCGACCGCTACCCCAACATGGCCGCCTACGCCGCCGCCAAACTTCGCATCTTCGAAAACCAAACCCCCTCCGACTTTGCCATCGTCAACGCCGCCCTCGACCTCCCTCCCCTTCGCGCCCGCACCATCACCTTCTCGGCCTTCGGTCTTCCCGCCGACTACACCTTCCACAACGGTTGGCTCACCGCCCACGGTCAACCCGTCCTCGAACAAACCCGCACCTTCCTCTCTGGTCCCCACAACGCGGAAAACCAACTCGCCGCCCTGGCCATCGCCGATCTCTTCGCCGTCGACCGCTTCGCCGCCATCGAAGCCCTCTGCGCCTACCGGCCCCTCCCCCACCGCTGTGAACTCGTCCGGGAACTCGACGGCGTCCGCTACATCAACGACTCCAAAGGCACCAACATCGACGCCCTGGAAAAAGCCCTCCTGGCCCAGCCGCACCCCATCATCCTCATCGCCGGCGGCAAAGACAAAGGCGTCGACTTCGCTCCCCTCAAACCGCTCCTCTCCCAAAAAGTCACCGCCGCCATCCTCATCGGAGAAATGCAAAGCGCCCTCCTTCGCGCCTGGGGCCAAACCATCCCCTGCCACCGCGCCCTTGACCTTCCCGATGCCGTCGCCCAGGCCCGCTCCCTGGCCCGACCCGGCTCCACCGTCCTCCTTTCCCCCGGCTGCTCCAGCTACGACATGTTCAAAAACTTCGAAGAACGCGGAAACCTCTTCCGCCAACTCGTCATCGATTTGACCTGAAACCCAACCAAAAACCAACCCAACCCAAAGAAAGACACCATGAACGACCACGATAAACCCAACCCCACCAGCCCCGCCGATTCCGGTGGCCTCGCTGGCTCCAAACTCACCACCGTCTTCGCCATCGTCCTGGCGGCCCACGTCCTCATCATCATTGCTGCCCTCTCCTGGTATTTCCTCAGCGGGCGCTCGGGCGACACCGCCCTTGACCAGGCTGCCGCACCGGCCTCCACCCCGGCCCTGGCCTCGCCCGGCGAAGCCCAACTCGAAACCGACCCCGCTCCCCTCATCTCCAGCGAGGTCATCGAAACCATGAACGAAACCGTCATGCCCGGCAGCACCGACCCCGTCTGGGGGGCCGCCCCGGCGCCTCTCCCCAACGCCGACCCCTTCGCCGACCCCGTCGCCGAAGCCCCCACCGGCCAGACCGTCGCCCCGCTGCCCCCGCTGGCACCGCTCACCTCAACCGCGCCCGCACCCGTCGCCGTCCCGGCGGAAACCGCTGCCGCCCTCGGCCGCGCTGGAGCCCCCACCCCACCCAAACTCCAGCCCCTCCCCTCCGCCTCCACGACCGCTGGCACCGCCCCGGCTTCGGCCAAACCGACCGGCACCACCACCTACCGGGTCGTCCAAGGCGACACCCTCTCCCGGATCGCCCGCCGTCACGGCACCACCGTTGCGGAAATCCAGCGCCTCAATGGCCTGACCACCGATGCCCTTCGCATTGGACAAATCCTCAAAGTCACCGGCCCAACCCCCGCCCGGACCTCCAAACCATCCCGCGAATGGACCGCCTCCCACACCGTGGCGCCGGGAGTAACCCTCTACCGGATCTCCCGCACCTACAACGTCACACCAACCGAATTAGCAAAGGTGAACAACATCGCCGATCCTACCCGGCTCCGCGTGGGCACCGTCCTCCGCGTCCCCGGCTCCGGAACCGCCCAAGCCGCACCCGCCCCGGCCAAGCCCGCACCCGCGCGTGAAGCCCGCCGCACCCCCACCCTGGAAACCGCCCCCGCCGTGAGCAATCCTGGCCCGGCCACCCCGCGCTCCACCCCGGTCCGCGAAGCCAAGGCCGGCCCGGAACTCAAACCCTTCCGTCCCCCCGTCCTGACCAAAGAAATGGTCATGATGAACATGTAACCCCACCACCCTCCTATGGCCCGAAACAGCTCGTGGATGTTGATCGTCTCGGTGACCGTTCTGGTCGCCCTCGGCCTGGTCATGCTCATGAGCGTCGGTGCCTACACCCCGGCCAACAAAGGCGACGCCACCTACTTCGTCCTCCGGCAAGGCATCTACCTCGCCCTCGGACTGGTCGCTGCCGCCGTTGCCATGCGCTGGGATTATCACCACTGGATGCGCGCCTACTGGATCATCCTTGGGCTCGCCGTCTTCGCCCTCGCCCTCTGTTGGGTTCCCGGCCTCGGGTTACACGTGAAAGGTTCCAATCGTTGGGTGAACCTCGGGTTTACCACGTTTCAACCCGGAGAAATTGCCAAGCTCGCCGTCGTCGTCTTTCTCGCCGCCTGGCTTGGCCGCCACCAACGGAGGGCCGGCGCCTTCCTCCCCTGCTTCGCCATCCCCCTCCTCGTCGTCGGCGTCCCGGCCGCCCTCGTCCTCTCCACCCAGGACCTCGGCACCACCGCCCTCCTCCTCGCCCTCGCTGTCCTCATGATGTTCGTCGCCGGCACCAAACTCCGCTACCTCGCCCCCGTTCCCATCCTTGGCCTGGCCGGGCTCCTCGGCCTCGCCCTCTTCATGCCCCAACGCCTCGGCCGGCTCCAAGCCTTCCTCGACCCGGAAGCCCATCAACAAGGAGCCGGCTACCAAGTCTGGCAATCCCTCATCGCCCTCGGCTCTGGCGGCCTGCAAGGACTCGGCCTTGGCAACTCCGTCCAAAAATTCTTCTACCTCCCCGAACCCCACAACGACTTCATCCTCGCCGTCGCTGGCGAAGAACTCGGCATGGTCTGCACCGTCGCCGTCGTCCTCTTCTTCCTCCTCATCGCCATCTCCGGCGGCATCATCGCCTGGAAAGCTCCCGATCCCCAGGGCGCCCTCCTGGCCCTCGGCCTCACCGCCCTCATCTCCCTTCAGGCCATCATCAACATCGGCGTCGTCACCGGGCTCCTGCCCACCAAAGGAATGGGCCTCCCCTTCATCTCCTACGGCGGCACCAACCTCGTCGTCGTCCTCGCCTCCATCGGCATCCTCCTCAACATCAATCGCCAGGCCGTCTCCCTCCGGCCCGGTCCCAAATCCAACCTCCCCGCACTCAACGTGCGAATGTAGTCCCATGCCCACCTTTGCCATCGCTTGTGGAGGAACCGGAGGCCACCTTTTCCCAGGCCTCGCCGTCGCTCGCACCGCCCTTCGTCGCGGACACACCATCCTTCTCTTCGTCTCCCGCAAAACCATCGACCGCGACATCCTCGCCGCCCATCCCGACCTTCCCGCCGTTTCCCTCTCCGCCACCGGCTGGCCCGGCCTCAACCCTCGCCTTCCCGGATTCTTCCTCAACCTCTACCGCGGACTGTGCGAGGCTCGTAACGCCCTCCGCCACCACCACGTCCAGGCCATCCTCGGCATGGGCGGCTTCACCTGCGCCCCGCCGCTTTTCCAAGCCCAACGCCTCCGGCTCCCCGCCCTCCTTCACGAATCCAACGCCATCCCCGGCAAAGTCACCCGCTGGTTCGGTCCCCGCCTCCACAAAGTCCTGCTCGGCCTTCCCGATTGCGCCTCTCACCTCCCCGGCTGCTCCACCGCCGTCACCGGCACTCCCGTCCGGGACTCCCTCATCCGGCTCGATCCAGCCTCCGCCCGCACCAGCCTCTCCCTCGACCCCCAACGCTTCACCCTCGCCGTCATCGGCGGCAGCCAGGGAGCCACGGGCCTCAACGAAATGATGCTCCGAGCCGCCGCCGACCTCGCCGACCTCGCCCCCCAACTCCAACTCATCCACCTCACCGGACCCACCGACCAAGGCCTCCTGGCCGCCAACTACGCCCGCGTCGGTCTCCGTGCCCAGGTTCTCCCCTTCTGTCACGAAATGGAAAAAGTCTACAGCGCCGCCGACCTCATCATCGCCCGTTCTGGAGCCTCCTCCGGCGCCGAAATCGCCCACTACGGCCTCCCCTCCCTCCTGGTCCCCTATCCCCAGGCCGCCGAAGACCATCAAACCCGCAACGCTCAAGTCTTCGTCCGCGCCGGGGCCGCCCGCCTCATCCCCCAAACCCGTGACAACGGCGCACCCCTAGCCCTCGCCATCCGCGAACTTTTTCAACACCCCGCAGCCCTGCGGCACATGGCCCTTGCCGCCCGGGCCATCGCCCCCGCCGACGCCACCGAGCGCATCCTCCAGGAGCTTGAACATGCCATCGCCTGACCTCGCCCCTGACCTCGGCGCCCTCCTGGCCCAACCCCACCTTCGCATCCACCTCCTCGGCGTGGCCGGCAGCGGCATGTCCGGACTCGCCCGACTCCTCCTCGAACGCGGCTTCGCCGTCTCCGGCTCCGACCTGCAAGCCCCTCCCTCCCTCCGCCGCCTCATCGACGATGGCCTCACCTTCTTCGAAGGCCACCAACCCTCCCACATCGACGGCATCCACCTCCTCGCCTACTCCTCCGCCATCGCCCCCACCAACCCCGAACGAGCCGCCGCCCGGGAACGTGGCATCCCCCAAGTTCGCCGCGCCGACCTCCTCTCCGCCCTGGCCCGCCCCAAACGGACCCTCGCCGTGGCTGGCACCCATGGCAAAACCACCACCGCCTCCATGCTCACCATCGCCCTTACCGAGGCCGGCTTCAATCCCTCCTTCTACATCGGTGCCGAAGTCCCCTCCCTCGGCCGCAACGCCGCCTGGACCGACGGACCCTGGATGGTCATCGAAGTCGACGAAAGCGATGGATCCCTTTCCGCCTTCAACCCCGACGCCGCCGTCATTCTCAACATTGAAGAGGAACACCTCGACCACTTTGACTCCCTCGAGCAAATCGAGGCCGCCTTCATCGCCCTGGCTCAACGCACCTCCGGTCCCATCATCTTCAGCGCCGACGACCCCGCCGCCTCCCGCTGCCTCGCCCACCTCCCCAACGCCCAAGGCGTCGGCTTCCAATCCACCGCCCCCTGGCACATCGACCACTGCCAACTCTCCCCCTCCGGCTCCTCCTTCCACCTCCTCCACGCCGGCTCCCGACTCGGTCCGGTCCACCTCGCCGTTCCCGGCCGCCACAATGCCTCCAACGCCGCAGCCGCCTTCGCCCTGGCCATGCGCCTCGGCGCTGGTCCCGACGAAATCGCCCGCGGCCTGGCCCGTTTCGGCGGGGCCTCCCGCCGTTTCGAAATCAAGTTCGACGACCCCCATTGCCTCGTCGTGGACGACTACGCCCACCATCCCAGCGAAATCAAAGCCACCCTCGCCGCCGCCCGCTCCCGCGGCCGCCCCCGCATCCTGGCCCTCTTCCAACCCCACCGCTACAGCCGCACCCTCGCCCTCAAAGACCAATTCGCCCACGCCTTCGATCTCGCCGACGCTGTCCTCTTCACCGACATCTACCCCGCCAGCGAAGAACCCCTCCCCGGCGTTGACGGAACCACCCTGCCCGCCGCCGTCCGCGCCGCGGGCCATCCCGACGTCGACTACACCCCCTCCCTCAAAGCCGCCAAAACGCGGCTCACCGAAAAACTCCAGCCCGGCGACCTCCTCCTCATCATGGGCGCTGGCAACGTCCACTGGGTCGCCGCCCAACTCGCCAAAGAACTCACCCAAATCCGTGAAGCCCGTGCCCACGCCTCTCCCCACTGCATCTTCCGCCCCTACGAACCCATGCGCAAGCACACCACCTTCCGCATCGGCGGCCCTGCCCAAATCTGGTTTGAACCCGCCTCCGAGGAAGCCCTCCTGGCCATGCTCCGCCACGCCCGCGCCGTCGGCCTCCCTGTCACCGTCATCGGGCGCGGCAGCAACCTCCTCGTCCGCGACCTCGGCATTCCCGGCCTCTGTCTCCACCTCGGCCAACCGGCCTTCTCCCAAATCGAAGTTTCCGGCCACCGTATCCGCGCCGGGGCGGGAGCCCGCCTCAAACAAATTGCCGCCGCCGCACGCAAGGCCGCCCTCTCCGGCTTCGAATTCATGGAAGGCATCCCCGGCAACCTCGGTGGAGCCCTCCGCATGAACGCTGGAGCCATGAACTCGGCCACCTTTGACCGGGTCGAATCGGTCCGTCTCCTCACCCCGGACCTCACCATCGTCGAACGGCCAGCGGCCGACTTCACCCCGGCCTACCGCCACGTCCCTCTCCTCCGCGATCACCTCGCCCTCGCCGCCACCCTCAGCGGCACCCCGGCGGATGAACCCTCCATTCGCGAAACTCTTCGTGAGTTTTCAAGCCGTCGCTGGGCCTCCCAACCCGCCTCCCCCTCCGCCGGCTGCGCCTTCAAAAATCCCGACGCCATTCCCGCCGGCAAACTCATCGAAGAACTCGGCCTCAAAGACAAAAAAATCGGCGGAGCTCGCATCTCCCCGGTCCACGCCAACTTCATCGTCAACGACGGTCACGCCACCGCTGAAGACGTCCTCGAACTCCTTAACCTCGTCCGCAACACCGCCGCCCGACAACGCGGCATCGACCTCGAACCTGAACTCATCCTCATTGGAGAAGCCCCGTGAATCCTTCCCCCCGTCACATCACTGTCCTCAAAGGCGGCTTCAACTCCGAACGGGAAGTCTCCCTCCGCTCCGGCGCGGGCGTCGCCGCCGCCCTTCGCACCCTCGGCTATCACGTTCACGAACTCGACGTCACCGCCCCCGCCTTCGACCTCCCCCAACCCACCGACATCGTCTTCATCTGCCTCCACGGCCGCTTCGGCGAAGACGGACATCTCCAGCAAATCCTTGAAGACCGCGGCGTTCTCTACACCGGAGCCGGCCCGGCCTCCTCCCGCCTCGCCTTTGACAAACTCCAAGCCAAAGCCCGCTTCATCGAGGCCGGCCTCAAAACCCCACGCGCCGAACCCTGGCCCGCGCCGAGCACCTGGGAACCACCCTACATCGTCAAACCCGTCGCCGATGGCTCCTCCGTCGGCGTCTTCCGCGTCTTCAAACCGGACGACCGCATCTCCGCCGAACAAGGAGCCGCCCAGCTCAAAGCCGACTTCATGGTCGAACAAATGATTCTCGGACGCGAATTCACCGTCGGCATCCTCGACAACAAAGCCCTGCCCGTCATCGAAATTCGGCCCGAAGGCGGTTTCTACGACTACAAACACAAATACACCCCGGGCATGACCCAATACCTCTGCCCCGCCCCCATCGCCCTCGACCTCGAAACCGAACTTCGTCGCGTCGCCCTCAACGCCCACCGCGCCCTCGGCTGTGAAGTCTACTCCCGCGTCGACCTCATGCTCGACGACAAAAACGTCCCCTGGATCCTCGAAATCAACACCATCCCCGGCATGACCGAAACCTCCCTCCTGCCCAAAGCCGCCGCCGTCGCCGGCCTCTCCTACGCCGCCCTCTGCGACCGGATCCTTCACCTCTCTCTCCAAGCTCGCCAATCATGAAACGCACCCTTCGCAAGCCTCGCAAAGAGCGTCACGTCCTTCACCTCGCCGCCAAAAAACAACGGCCCCGCGACCCCCTGCTCTGGCAAAAACTCGGCCTCGGCTTCGCTTCCCTCTCCCTCTGCGCTTTCCTCCTCATCGGCCTCGTCTTCGCCGCCCAAACCGGTTACCAAAAACTCGTTCTCGACAATCCCACCTTTGCCATCGCCCAAATCGACATCGAAACCTCCTCCGGCTCCCTACCCCGCCAAGACATCCTCAACGCCGCCGCCGTGCTTCCCGGCCAGAGCCTCATGGCCGTTGACCTCAACGCCGTCCGCCAACGGGTCGAAGCCCTCCCGGCCGTCGCCTCCGTCCGAGTCCAACGCCGACTCCCCGCCACCCTCCGCATCTACGTCGAAGAACGTCAACCCGTCGCCCGCCTGCTCCCCACCTCCCGCGCCGGGGCCCGCCTCGCCCAAGCCATCTACTACCTCGACGCCAATGGATTCGTCATCAAACCCAAGCCCGGCGAACAACTCAAACCTCTACCCGTCATCACCGGCGTCCCCTCCGATTCCGTCATCGAAGGCACCCGCCTCGAACTTCCCGAAGTCGATTCCGCCCTCCGTTTCCTTGGCCTGAGCGAATACTCCGTCATTCGCGCCGAACTCGATCTCAACCGCATCTCCGTCGACCACAAAGGCTACCTCATCGTCTGGACCCGCAACCGCGGCTCCATCCGTTTCCGCACCGACCACCTCTCCGAACAAATCCAACGCCTCGAAGTCATCCTCGCCGACGCCAAAAACCGGCGTCTCGTCGTCCGTTCCGTCGATCTCTCTCCCGAACGCAACGTCCCCGTCACCTACTTCCAATAACCCCAACCCACCACCCACCATGTTCCTCAAACGCAACGAACCCGACATCCTCGTCGCCCTCGAAGTCGGCACCCACAAAATCGTCGCTGCCGTCGCCGAAACCACCCCCACCCGCGAACTCAACGTTCTCGGCCTCGGCGAGGAACTCTCCGCCGGCGTTCGCAAAGGCGAAATCGTCGACTTCAAAGCCGCCTCCGACGCCATCCAATCCGCCCTCGTCAAAGCCGAAGAAATCACCGACGTCCAAATTGCCGAGGTCTACCTCGCCCTCTCCGGCGGCCACATCGGTTCCCGCAACCTTCACCTCCGCACCGCCATCTCCGATGACGATCAGACCATCCGTGAGGAACACCTGGCCGACCTGGCCCAAATGGCCGCCGCCCAACCCATCCCCCCCGACCACGTCCGCATCCACGAACTCCCCCAACACTACTACCTCGACAACGAAACCCCCGTCGATCACCCCCTTGGCCTCTCCTCCTCCTCTCTCGGGGCCTCCTACCACGTCATCCACGGCATGGAGACCCGCCTTGAAACCACCGTCCGCTCCATCCGTGAACTCGGCATCATGGTCAAAGGCTGCGCCGTCAGCGCCTACGCCGGCGCCCAGGCCGTCCTCTCCGAAGCCCAAAAAATGGCCGGAGCCGTCCTCATCGACCTCGGCGCAGGCACCTCCGACTACATCGTCTACTCCAAGGGCGCCGTCATCCACTCCGGCGTCCTCGGCGTCGGCGGCGACCACCTCACCCAGGACCTCTCCATCGGACTCAAAATCCCCTACGCCCGCGCCGAACGACTCAAAGTCGATCAAGGCCACCTCGACATGGACGGCTTCCCCGCCGACGACCGCATCCTCCTTCCCCGCGACGGCACCTTCGACGAAAAATCAATCGCCCGCGAATCCATGAGCCTCATCATGCGGGTCCGCCAAGAAGAAACCCTCCGCCTCATCTCCGACGACCTCGACCGGGCCGGAGTCTGGCCCCTCGTCCACGGCGGCGTCTTCCTCACCGGCGGCGCCTCCCGAACCCGCGGCCTCCTCCCCCTGGCCTCCCAAATTTTTCCCGCCCCCGTCCAAATCGTCTCCGGTCCCCGGACCGAAGGAGACGACCGGCTCATCGGCGGGCGCCCCGACCTCATCACCGTTCTCGGCCTCCTCCGCTACGCCCAAACCATCGAACTCCGGGAAGGAAAACCCCGCGGTTGGGCCCGGCTCCGCCACTCCCTTCGCTCCGTCCTTGAATCCATCCGCCTCGTCTAACCCCGGACCCGCCCATGATCCAAATCTGCAACGACCGAGAACCCCTCCTCGAACCTGTCCCCGAAGGTAAACTCGCCCTCATCGGCCTCGGCAGTGCCGGGGTCAACATCCTCGACCAACTCGCCCTCCACTTCCAACGTTCGATCCGCCTCCTCGCCCTCGACACCTGCCGCCAAGTCATCGCCGGTTCCGTCGTTGCCGACAAACTCCTCCTCGGCGCCTCCACCTGCCGCGGCCTCGGCTGCGGCGGGGACCCCGCCTACGCCGCCTCCCTCCTCCCTCACGATCTCCCCGCCCTCGACACCCGCCTCAACGGCATCGAAGACCTCATCCTCCTCACTGGCCTCGGCGGCGGCACCGGCTCCGGCATCGCCCCCGGCCTCCTCGCCCACCTGCGCGCTCGCGGCATCCGCACCGTCGCCCTCGTCGTCACCCCCTTCTCCTTTGAAGCCACCCGCCGCCTCGACACCGCCCGTCAAGCCGTCGCGGAACTCCGTCACCACGCCGATGTCGTCCTGGTCCTCTCCAACGACCGGCTCACCCGCCACCTCGGCCTCGATCACGCCGTCCAGGAAACCTTCCGCCTCATGAACCGGGTCGTCGGTCAAGCCGCCGTCGGCCTCAGTCATCTCCTCGGCTCCCGCGCCCTCATGCAACTGAGCCTCGCTGACCTCCAAACCCTGGTCGGCCGAACCTTCCACCCCGATGGCATCCTCGAAAACTGCTGGATCGGCCTCGCCACCGGTCGCGGACGCGACCGCCATCACGACGTCGTCCAATCCGCCCTCGCCTCCCCCCTCTTTGCCGATGCCCAAGTCTGGCGGGAAGGCGAGCGCCTCCTGGTCTCCGTCATGGGCGGCCGGGACTTCTCCATGGCCGAACTGCAAAAAGTTCAAACCCTCCTCCAAACTCAACTTCCCCGTCCCCTCCCCTTCGTCTCGGGCGCGGCCATCGACCCGACCCAACACGGCATCCTCCAAATCACCCTCCTGGTCGGCAAAGCCGACCCCATCCCCGCAACCACCTCCCCCTTACCCATCTCGCCTCCCCCCTCCCAACTCACCCCCCCAACTCAACCCAGCCCCGCCGCCGCCCCAACCTCATCCCACTCCCCCGAGCCCGCTCCCGCCCCGGTTCGCCCCCGCACCACCCATCGCAAACCTCAACGCTACTTCGCCGAACAAGAAGAACTTCCCCTCGAAACCTCCCCGTTCCGCGGACGATTCGAAAACTCCCTCCGCAGCGAAGCCGCTGGCCAAGATCTCGATCAACCGACCTTCCAACGCATGCGGCTGCGCCTCAAACCCTAACTTCCCTCTCCGGGTAACCGCCGACCCGCCCCTCACGCCTCCCCCAACACATACGGATTGGTCTTGCGCTCCCGCCCGACCGTCGTCGTCGGACCGTGCCCCGGAAACACCTCGGTCTCATCCGGCAA
>JBDNCR010000050.1:0-8442 GCA_046719555.1 Verrucomicrobiia bacterium
GCCCGGGTTTGTGCGTTTTTGGCGGGGTTGTTTTTTTTGATTGGGTTGTGTTTGGCGGGCGTGTTCGAGGTGGGGACGGGTTTGATGCGGCTGGGGAATTTGGGGGGCGGTGGGGGGAACCGGACAGTGGAAGCGCTGCTAAGCGGGGCGTTGGCGACGGTGGTGGCGACGCCGTGCACGGCTCCGTTGATGGGGCCGGCGTTGGGGGCAGCGTTGGCGATGCCGGCGTGGCAGGCGGTTTTGGTGTTTACGGCTTTGGGGGTGGGCATGGCGGGACCGTATGTGGGGCTGTCGTTTCAGCCGAGGTTGGCGAGGTTGTTGCCGCGGCCGGGGCCGTGGATGGAGAGTTTCAAGCAGTTCATGGCGTTTCCGATGTTTGGAACGGTGATTTGGCTGGGTTGGGTGTTGGCCTTGCAGACGGGCTTGGATGGGTTGATCGATTTGCTAACCGGACTGCTGTTGCTGGGGGTGGCAGCTTGGATTTGGGGACGCTGGAATACGCCGGTCCGATCGACGAGGACGCGGATGGTGGCGGTTGGGTTGACGCTGGTTTTGGGGATTCTCGGCGGGTGGTGGGCGTCGAAGGCCACCGGGCATGAACCGGTTTCAGTGGGAGGAGGTGGAGCGGAGACGGATCGGTGGGGGATTGGTTGGATTCCTTTTTCGCAGGAGACGGTGGATCGCTTGGTGGCGGAGGGTCGGACGGTTTATCTGGATTTCACGGCAGCATGGTGTGTGACGTGTCAGGCCAACAAGCGGGTGGTGTTCGGATCGGAGGCGGTGCGGGAGCGATTTAGGGAGTTGGATGTGGCTGCGGTGAGGGCGGATTGGACCCGTTACGACCCGGAGATTACGGAGGCGTTGAGGCGGTTTGGGAGGGCGGGAGTGCCGTTGAACGTGGTCTATACGCCGCGCAAGCCAGGACAGCCGATGGTGTTGACCGAGTTTCCGTTGACGCCGGAGGAGGTTTTGGAGGCGTTGGACGGTGGTCGGTGACTGAAGGAAGGCTGGCTGAGGCGGCGGCCTGGGCCAGCCAAGGGGGAGGAAAATGGGGGTGCGGGGGATCGGAGATGAGGGGAGTTGTTAGCGGTGCTGGGGAAGGGTTTCGAAGTAGTTGCTGAGTTCTGAGAGGGAGAGGGTGGGGATGTTGAGTTCCTTTTCCAGTTGTCGAACCACGGTGTCGAGGCCGCAGCTCATGAGGTTGAATTGCCTGCGGATGGATTGAACGAGGAACGGGTTGAAGCTGTAGAAGCCGGCGAAGAGTTTTTTGTCAAAGGTGGAGGCTTGGTTGATTTGTCGGCAGACGAGGACGGCACTGGCTTGATCACTGGCAAAGAGGACGAGCCAGTATTTGGTGAGTTCTGGGCGGAAGATGGGAACGAAGTCGATTTTCCCACACCGTTTGGGGGGGGATCCAGAGCCCCAAACGCGGACGGCGTCGAGGTCACGGGCCAGGCCGAGGTAACGACGTTTTTGGGGGGTGAAGTTGTCGAGGGATTGGAAGGTTGAGATGAGTTCACCTTCACGAACTTCAGCGGCGAGATCTTCGATGGCGTGACTGATGGCGAGCATGGCTTCGTTATTGAAGACATGGGTCAGGTCACTGCGGGGAATGGAAACCATTTCGCCCAGGGTCACCATGCGAGCGTTGGCGTCGGCAGGGCGGACTTGGCAAGCTTTGGGATTGCAGTCGGTGAGGTAGGGCTTGAGAAGTTTGCTGAATTTCCGGCGGGTCTGGGCCTCGTCACGGGTGGCCACGATCATGAGGGGAGGGTAACTCGTGGCTGAGGACAATCAAGTGGAAGGGTGGCAAATGTTACGATTTGGTCAGGGTGGCGAAATTTGCGCAGGGAAGGGGGCGGAGATCTGAAGAGAATCTAATTCATGTTCAACGGTTTACAAAAAGGCTGGCCCAAGTGGCGAGGGCCATGCTGGAATGGAGGGGTCGAAAGGAGACTGGTCATGAGCCGTATTCGTTCGCAGGCTGGGTGCCACGCACCCTCGAAGTTCACCCCACAATCGACGGGTGGAAAATCAAAGAAGCCGGTAGCGCACCGGCATGAACGCCGAAAGATCAGGGAGTTCTTAAAACACGCAGGCGCGTGGATGGAGGAGACGTAGGGTTGGCGGGGTTGGAGACGATGGCGTCTCGTTGAGGTGAGGCTCTAGCGGAGGGTGGACCAGGTGCAGGTGTCGCTGCCGTCAGCGGCGATCCACCGCGCGGTGGTGTTGTTGAAATCGAGGAGGATGTGTGCAGGCCAAGAGCCCGATTGGCGGCCTGGGTTAAGAACGGTGGTGGGACCGATGGTAGCCCGCCACGATCCGAGAGGGGCGAAGGGTGCATGGTGAACGTGGCCGCTGAGAACGAGGTTGGGCGTGAACTCTTCAATCCACTCGCGAATGGTGGGATCCCCGGCATCGACTCGCCCGGTCCAGGCGACCGGTGAGCGAGAGGGCGGGGCGTGGGAAATCCAGATCCAACCACGGTCCAACTGGTGGGCATCCCGAAGAAGCTGCTCTCGAGCGGCGGAAAGAGCTCCGGGTCCGTCCCACCAGGGGAGAAGGGTCAGGCGCCAGCCCTGGAGGTGCGTGGTTTGGCCATCGACGAAGCGAGCGGTGTCACGGAGGTTCTGGAGCCAGAAGGGTTGACGTTCGGCGTTGGAAGGGTTGGGTTCGAGGTCGTGGTTGCCCGAGCAGAGGAGGGTGGCGGAGCGAGGTTGGAGTTTGCGGGCCCATTTGTCGGTGACGATGATTTGAGTGTCAAGATCGACCAGGCCGCCAAGGTCAAGGAAGTCGCCCGCAACGATGCAGACGTCGTTGTCTGAGGCGTGCCTTCGAACCCAATCGAACTGAGGGAGGGTGTAATGAAGGTCGGCGGTGACGAGAGCGGTCACGTCGATGGTTATGGGGATGGGAAGAAAGATGGGCAAGCGACCGCAACTTTTTCTGAAGGCGATTGTTTGATGAAGAGATATGAGACGATTCAATTGGATAGTGTTGGTGTTGGTGGTGGGAATGGTGGTGCCGGCGTTCAGTCAGACCACGAAAACTCCGGCGAACGGAACGGGAGGCGGGGGCGAGCAGAAGCGGCTGGAGCGGATGACCGAACGTCTGGGATTGACCGAGGATCAGCGGAACCGCTTGACCCGGCTTTGGGAGAAGCACCGGGAGGAAGGACGTGCGATTCGGGAGAACGAGAATTTGTCGCCGGAAGATCGGCGGGGGCAGTTGAGAGCCTTGCGTGAGCAGCATCGGGCGGAGGTGGCGGCGATTTTGACGCCTGAACAACGGAAGCAGATGGAGGCGATTCGCGAACGGGTGCGAGAGGCACGGCCCGAGCGGCCGAAGGGGCCAGCCGGGGCGGAGGGGTCTCCGGGTTCGCGGGGGCCGCGCCCGGGTCCGGGAGCCTGAGGTCAAACCGGGCCTTGCCAGGGGCGGAGGACCTTGCCCATGATGCGAGGGGCGTGAGAATAGCGATCTTCAGCGACATTCATTCGAACCTTGAGGCGCTGGAGGCTGTCTTGGAGGATATGGACAAGCAGCGGGTGGATGGGAAGATTTGCTTGGGGGACATTGTGGGCTATTCGGCCAATCCGGCCGAGTGTGTGGATCGGGTTGCGGGGTTGGCGATTCCGACGCTGTTGGGTAATCACGACCAAGTGTGCACGATGAAGGATCCGTTGGAGGGATATAATGATTTGGCCAAGGAGGGGATCGCGTATTCGCGGCGGCATTTGGAGGCGCATCATTTGAAGTTTCTGCGTCGTTTACCGATGACCCATGAGTTTGACGGGGTGACGTATGTCCACAGTTCTTTGCATCAGCCGGAAGCTTGGGTGTATGTCTTGTCGTATCATGAGGCAGCGCTGAATTTCAGTGCGCAGAAAACGGCGGTGGCTTTCTGCGGGCACACGCATCAGCCGGTCATTTTCGAGCAGAACCGTCCGATGCGAGCGTATCTATGCGTGCGGAAGATGAAGTTGCAGCCGGGCCGGAATTACTTGATCAATGTGGGGTCGGTCGGTCAGCCACGGGATGGGGATTCCCGGGCCTGCTACGGGATCTACGATGGAGAGAGTCGGCGGTTTGAGTTTCGCCGGGTGACGTATGACATTGAGGCGGCCCAAAAGAAGATTTTGGATGCTGGCTTATCCCCGATCCTTGCGGCACGTTTGAAGGCGGCAATGTAGGTCCTGTTTTTTGGGGCGGAGAGTGTGAAAGGTGGCCTGCAGGCCAAAATTTTTGAGGCCAATCTGGGTTTGGCACGCGGGGTGCTTTTTTTCAAGAATGAAGGTGCGTAAGCCAAAAGCGCGGAAGCGTTCAGGAGCGAGCGGGCGCTTGCATCCGGAGGCGAAGTTGATGATGACGGCTTTATTGATGGGTCGTTCGTGGCAAGTGTCCGATCAGCCGTTAGCGCATCGGCGGCAGGCTGAGATTTATTAGATTTCTGCGTTGGGGGATGCAGCGGGGCCGCCTCTGGGCAACTGGAGGCGGCCCTTGTCACTTGGGGAATGGAGGTTGCGATCCAAGCAAGAAAAAACCCGGTCAGCGGACTGACCGGGTTGTGCGGGGAAGAACCCCTAGCGATTTCAAAGGAGTTAGAGGGAAAAATTCCCCCAGAAGTTGATTTTCGGTTCCTTTTTCTTGCGGCGGCGACGTTCGCTCGGTTTCTCATAATTGCGACGGAGCCTGGCCTCGCGAAGGGTTCCTTCGCGATCGAGTTTCTTTTTCAGCCGACGCAGAGCTTTGTCAACGGACTCACCTTTTTTCAAACGGACTTCGGACACGGTAGATTCACCTCGATTCTGTTCCCCCGATCAGGGGCTTTTCAGAATACGGATCGGGTCGGTGATGTCAAAGAGATTCATAAAAAGCTTGGGGTCAACGGTTTGCGCTTTTTAAGCTGGTGGGTGAAATTCCGATCAAACTGCCAAGAAGCCACGTCGTGAGGAGTGGTGCGGATAGGTTGAGCTGATGGCCAATCAGCCCCGAGATGGAGAGGGCAGAGGTTAACCAAAACAGGGTTACCAGGGCGCGGTTGGGCCAGGAGGGGCGGTTGCGGAGCATGCGGAACCACCAGGGGATGCCCAGGAGCAGTTCGTAATGTCCGACGTAAGGGGAGATGGCGAGCCACCAAGTGAGGGCGATCCAGAGGAGGTCGGCAGGCGGACCACCCCGACGCAACCAACGGCAGGCGAGCCACCAGGTCGCAGCGGTCAGAAGGCCAGAGGTGATCAGCCAGAGCCCGTCGGCAGAGGCCTGGGTGGCAGGCAGCGAGAGGAAGAAACCACGCCAGGATTGGTTGAGTCCCTCGCGCTGGAACTGAACTCCATCGGCCATATTTGAGAGGCTTTCCAACCAGAGGGCGTGCAGAGGCCAGCCAAGCCAAAGGATACCCAGGAGGAGCCACGCGGAGCCGCCAAGTCCGACGCCGACAGCGAACCGCCATTGGCCACAGAGAAGAAGAAAAGCGGCGACGGGTGGAAGGAGTTGGGGTTTGTAGGCGGCGCAGGCGAAGACCAGGCCGGCAAGGAAAGGACGTTGGAGGTGGAGCAGCCAACCGGAGGCCGCGGCAATGGCCAAAGTCAGCACGGTGTTCTGCATGGGAATGAGCGTGAGGAAAAAGCTGGGAAATCCGATCAGCCAGAGGAGGTCGATGAAGCGGAATCGGGGAGCAAAGACCTGGGCCTGGGCGAGGCAGGCGGCTGCGGCGAGGTAGGCGGCAAAACATCCGGCCAACCAGGCCCAGGTCAAGAGAGGGAAGGGAATGGAGGTAAAGGCTCTCGCGATGCCGGCGCAGAGGGGGCTGTAGACGTAATTAAAGCGAACGATGGTGTAGGTGGACTCTGGGTGGAGCTGGGCCGTGTAGTCGGTGATCCAGTCTCCAAGATGAAAACCGCGATAGAGGTCGGAGTGACGTTCTTGGTCCAAAAAGACACCAGCGGCGTAATGCTGAATGAGGTCGCCTGACATCGGGGAGCCAGAGGTCCAGAATCCGGGCCGGGACCAATCGACCACTAAGAGGCCAGCGACTGTGAAAAAGAGGGCGGGCAGCAGAGCGAGGCTGAATTCAACCTTGTTCATGATCTGGCGTTGGCTGGGAGTGATGTTAAATGAAGGGTGGAGGAAGGAGGACGTTGCGGGGCGAGAAGTAAGATCCACCAAACCGTGAGGGGCAACGCCGCCAGCGAAGGGCCGATTAACCGGGCAAAGACGCCCAGGAAAGCGGCCGTCCAGAGGGTGATCCAGGCCCATGAGGCATGGCGGTTGGCGGAACGATTCAGAAGGACGACGGTGGCGGGAAACGCCAGGAGAAGGTCGTAGGGTTTGACGTGGGGAGAGAAAACCAGCCACCAGCCGATGGTGACCGCGAGGGCGTCCTCGAGACGGACGTTCCGGTGGTGGGAACGTTCCCGTTGGAACCAAGCGAAAAGGGCCGCCGCGCTGATGAGGAGTAGCCCGTTGGACAATTGGGAAACGGTGGCCGGAGCGAGGTGAGGAAGGCAGGTGGCCAGGAATCCGCGCCAAGGAATATTGGTGGCCATTTCGTCGCCCTGGCGACCCTGCATGATGTTGAGCAAGCTTTCCACCCAGGCGTGGTGCGCTTCCCAACCAGCTAAGGCGAGGCCGAGGATCAGCAGGGCAGCGGATACCGTGGCCATGAGAATGGCGGCTCGCCATTGTCGAGCCATAAGCAGGCCAGCAAAGAGGAAGGCGAGGATTTGGGGTTTGTAATGGGCGCAGGCGAGGAGGGCTCCCGACCAGCCGGCGAAGCCGTGGGAGGCCAGGAGGAGGGACGGACAAATAATGCCAAAAGTCAGGGGGGCATTCTGATAGATGCTAAAGGCATAAAGGGTGGGAGGGAAAGCGGCGAGGGCGATCCAGCTTCCAGGGCCGGAGGTTTGTTGGGGCCAGGTTTTGCGCAGGCACCACCACCCGGCGATCGTCAGGGCGAGGGAGAGAAAAAACCAGCCAGCCAACCAGAGGCTGTAGGGGAGGGGGCGGAGAAACCACGCGACCCACGCCACGAGTGGGCCGTAGCGGTAATCGTGACGGTCAAGGAATTGCCCGGCAGCGTAGTTATCGGCGTGGAAATCCCGGGTGATTTCACGGCTGAAAGCGAAATCACGGTAGAGGGAGGGGAAGCCGGTCTCCGCGACCATGCGTGCGGCGGTCCAATGTTGTTTCATGTCACCACCCCAGTCTTGTCCTGGGACCCAGTGGTGAAGACCGGTGAGGTAACTGGAGCCGATCAGGACAGCGACGAGCAGAACGGCACTCAGGGCTAGGCAGGTTCCACTTCGGCGGAGGAGGGGAAGGGGTTTCATTTGGAACGCTGGAGCGTCTGCTGGCGGTGAGGTCAACGACGTCCGACGCGGAAAGCGCGGTAGGCACGTGCCGGGTGGTGGATCAGGTGGGTGAGGGCTTTTACAAGCTTTGGGCCGTTGTAACGCCACGGGCGGGTAAGAAAGCGGAGGGCGTAATTGATGGCGTAGAGATCCTGATCCCAGATCGCCCAAGTGCGACGGGTGAGGTCACTCCATCGTTCCAGGAGAATTTGTTCGTTGCGTGAGGTGTGGTGGTGACGTCCGGGGGAGGAACTGACCAGATGGTGGATGATGGAGTTATTCGCGACGTAGTGGTGTTTCCCGAGTTGTTCGAGGCGGAGACAAAGATCGACGTCTTCGGACCCGTTTTGGTAGGCGGTGTCGAAGCCGCCGATGGAAAGGAAGAGGTCCCGTTGGATGAGGGCACAGGCGGCAGTGACCGCACCCCAACGGGTGAAGCCCCGATAAGGGCGGAGGATGAAGTATTTGCCGAAGTGGAACGGTTGGCCGAGGGGGTCGAAGACAATGCCCATGTGGTCGTAGGTGCGAGTTTTCGGGCTCCATTGGAGGTTGCCGACAAGGCCCGGGTTGGGGAGTTCGGCCAGACCCTGAAGCATGGGTTCGAGCCAGCCAGGCTGGAGGACGGTATCATTGTTGAGAAAGCAAAGGATGGGGGCGCGAGCCTGTTGGGCGGCCCGATTGTTGTTCCGGGCAAACCCGGAGCGGGTTTCGTTGAGGATGACGTGATAGGGGTGATTCAGCGTGGCGAGGAAATCGCGGGTTCCGTCGGTGCTGCAGTCGTCGACGAGGATGACTTCGTAGGTGTGGTGGGTAAGGGTTTGGGTCAGGGAACGAAGGCAGTCTTGGGTCAGCGCGAGCTGGTTATGAAGAGCGATAATGATGGAAACGGCCGGTTTGGGCATGAAAAGGAAAGCCAGGGTGTTAGCCGAATTGGGGGAGGGGAACAACGCCGAAGGTTAGAGGGCCGACGGTTCAATCAATCTTCGACCGTTGCGGATAGAGAGGCCTATTTGATGAAGTTGGTGGAAAGTTGGTGATGAGATCCGGATGAAGCTTGGAACGAAGAGTCGCGCCAAACGGAGCTGTAGCATGG
>JBDNCR010000051.1:0-8425 GCA_046719555.1 Verrucomicrobiia bacterium
GCCCACGGGAGAATTTTGTTTGGGTGGAGGGGTGGGGTGGGAGGCGGTGGACTGGGGAGAGACCAGGGGTTGGGGACGGGTGGTTTCGACCGAGCCCGTTTGGCTGCGGAGCCAATCGTAGAGGGCTTCAAGGGCTTCGTGTGAATTATTGGGGCGGTCGGCAGGGTTCCGGGAGATGAGTTGATGAATCCAAGCGATGAGCCAGGGATCGATGTCAGGCCGGATCTCGCCGAGGGGGGCGGGCGTGCCGTGCAGATGGAGGTGGAGGATTTCGTAGAGGCTGGGGGCTTGGAAGGCTGGATTGCCCGCCAGGCAGGTGTAGAAGACGTGGCCGAGGGAATAGAGGTCGGTGCGTGCGTCGAGGGGCTTGGCCTGAAACTGTTCGGGAGCGGCGTAATGGACCGAGCCCATGATGCTGTTGGTGCCGTCCATGGTTTGGGGGGAGGGCGCGTCTTGGAATTTGGCCAGGCCGAAATCGAGGATTTTCAGGTTGATCCCCCCGTTGGGCAGGGTGCGGATCATGAAGTTGGAGGGTTTGAGGTCGCGGTGGAGGATGCCGCATTGGTGAGCGGCGTTGACGCCTTCGAGGGCTTGGCGGGCAACTTCCAGGAAGGTGTCGGAGTCAAAAACTCCTTGTTGCAGACGGGCGTCGAGGGTTTCACCCTCGATGAATTCCATGACGTAGAAGGCTCCGTGAGCGTCTTGCCCGAAGTCGAAGAGGGTGACGATGTTGGGGTGTTGCAGGGAGGCGAGGGTTTTGGCTTCTTTCCAGGCGGTTTCCGAGGTTTCCCCCATGTCGGCGACGTCTTTTCGAAGCCGTTTGATGGCCACGCGTCGTTCGAGCTGTTCATCCCAGCCGAGGTAGACGTGTCCGAGGCCGCCGGAGGCAATCCGTTGCACTTGCCGATACCGACCGTGGATGAGAATTTGTTGGGTCGAATCCGCCACTGCCATAGGTTTTTCTTAGCTGCGGAATGTGACGAAAAGGTTTCCAAAATGCGAAATCCCCGACTCGCCCGATTTAGGGCCGTCACCAACCGAAGCTGGTTTTAAGGGGAGCAAGAATCAAACCAACCCGCGATCTGGTTGATCGATAGTTGGTCGAGTCGCTGAACCACCTGATCGGCATGTTCGGTTAGTTCGTGAGCGGGATGGGTCGTGGCGACGGCGATCCGTTTGGCACCGGCAGCGCGGGCCGCTTCGAGGCCGACGAGCGCATCTTCAAAGACGACGGCGCGGTGGCCGGGAAAGCCAAGGCGGCGGGCGGCCAGGAGGAAGACTTCGGGGTCGGGCTTGCCGCGGGAGACGTCTTCGGCAGTGACCATGGCGGTGAAGAATCGGGCCAGGCCGAGTTGCTCCAGCGAGACGTCGATATTGGCGCGGTGGGTGGAGGACCCGATGGCGCAGGGGATGTGGGCCGCGGCGAGAGTTTCGAGCCATGGGCGGACGCCGGGCAAGGCGTGGATGCCCCACTCGATGATGATGTCTCGATAGAGGGCTTCTTTTCGGAGGGAGAGGGTTTGGATTTCGGTCGGGTCCTGGGTCCAGCCGAGGAGGTTGGGGATGATCCATTCGTTTTTCATGCCGAACCCTTTTTTGAAGTGGTCAGCCGGGAGGGGGAGTTGGCGTTCGGCGGCAAGACGTTCCCAGCTTTCTTCATGATGACGCGAGGAATCGATGATGACGCCGTCCCAATCGAAGAGGGCACAGAAGGGCGGAGGGTTGAGGGCCATGGGCGCTGTTTGGCGGAATTGGGTAAGGATGGCAACCTCGAGTCGTGGTTAGGCGGGGAAAGGATGGGCTGAGGTTCAGGCAAAGAGGATGACAAGGAGTTGGGCGGATAGGATCCGGAGGAGCATGGTGAGGGGGTAGACGGTGGCGTAGGCGACGGTGGGAGCGTCGGATTTGCCGAGGTTGCAGGCGAAAGCGAGGGCGGGTGGATCGGTGGTGCTCCCGGCGAGGAGGCCGCAGATGCTCATGAAGTTGAGGCGAAGGACGAGGCGGGCGAGGGTGGCGGAGAGGATGAGGGGGAGCAGGGTGACGACAGCCCCGCAGAGCATCCACCGGAGTCCATCGCCGTGGAGGAGGAGATCGATGAAGTGGCCGCCGGCGTTGAGGCCCACGGCCGCGAGGAAGAGGGTGATGCCGAGTTCCCGCAGGGCGATGTTGGCATTGGCGGGCATGTACCAAACGAGTTTTCCGATGCGGCCGAGCCGGGCGAGGAGGATGGCAGCGAGGAGCGGGCCTCCGGCCAGGCCGAGTTTGAGGGGTGAGGGGATGAAGTCGGGGTGGAAGGGGATGGAGCCGAGGAGAACGCCGAGAGCGATTCCCAGGAAGACCGGGATGAAGTTGGTGTGGTTGAGATCTTTGAGGGAGTTGCCAACGAGGGCGGTGGCGCGGGCAAGGTCGGCTTCGCGCCCGACCAAGGTGAGGAGGTCGCCGAACTGGAGTTTGAGGTCCGGGGTGGCGGGAATTTCGATGTCGGCGCGGGACATGCGGCTGACGGTGACGCCGGAGGCACTGAGGGCGAGGTCTCGGAGGGGTTTGCCGAGGATGGCTTTGTTGGTGACGACGACGCCCCGCATGTGGGTTAGTCCCGGAGCTTCCATGAGATTTTCGGTGGCGGCGCGGCCGAGAATGCGGCGGAGGGCTTCAAGATCTTGGGGGCGTCCAACGGCGAGGAGGAGGTCACCGAGGGCGAGGCGGGTGTCGGGGGTTGGGGGAAGGGCTTCGGAGGAGCCGAGGGGTTTGTGTCGGGTGATGGTGGCGGCGAGATGTTCGAGGCCGGGCACGTCGGAGATTTTCAGGCCGTCGAAGTTGGGGTTGGTGACCTCGATGTTGATCCGTTGGAGGGGCTCGGCTCCCTGGCGTTGGTCGGCCAGAAAGGCGGCGTTTTCGTTTTCCAGGTGGATGCGGAAGGCGGAGCGGGTGAGGATGATGACCAGGATGATGCCAAGGATACCGAAGGGATAGCAGGCGGCGTAGGCGAGGGCGGGAGCGGCGATCTGTTCGGGGGTGGTGCCGGGGATGGCTTTGAGGGCTTCCTGGGCGGCGCCGAGGGCGGGGGTGTTGGTGGTGGCTCCGGCAAAGAGGCCAGCGGCGGCGGCGATGTCGATGGGGACGAGGTGGGCGAGGAGGAGGGTGAGGGCGGCACCGGCCAGGACGGTGCCTGCGGCCAGGAGATTGAGGGGGAGGCCGGAGCGGCGGAGGGAGGCGAAGAAGCCGGGACCGACTTGGATGCCGATGGTGTAAACAAAGAGGATGAGGCCGAATTCGCGAACGAAGGCGAGGATGCCGGGGTCGGCTTTAAGGCCGAGATGGCCGAGGGCGATGCCGGCGAAGAGGACGCCCGCAATGCCGAGGTTGAGGCCGCGGATTTTGACGCCGCCCAGGGCGAGGCCGAGGGTGGCGACGAGGGCCAGGGCGAGGACGGCTTCGGCGACGGGATGATGGGCGAGGTCAGCCCAGAAGTTCATGGAGTGCCGGGTGGGGTGAGGTCGGAGGGGGCAGGGGAACCCGGGGCACCGGGGACGTTGTCAAAGATGGGCTCGGGATCGGCGGGAAGGGCGGGTGCCATGGCATCGGCTGATTCGACTTCGAGGACTTCGGCTTCGAAGGTTTCGTCGTCGGGATCGGGCGGTTGTTTTTTGGGGAGTTTATCCCCGAGTTCGGCGATCCAGCCGATGGAGGCGAGGAGGAGGAAGGCGGGGTGAACTTTTTCGGTGATGGAGGAGCCGATGAGGTGGTCGCCGTCCATGCCGACAAGGCTGAGGGTTCGTCCGAGGTAGGGTTCGGCGTCGCTGGGGGTGGGGAGGGAAAGGGAGTCTGGGGCGAATCCGGGGATCATGGGGAGCCAGGTCGAGGCGGCTCCATGGAGGTTGGCGTAGAGACGGTTGGCATCGACGTAGGAGATTTGGATGGGTCCGTTGACGGTGGGTGGGCCGAGGCGAGCCCGAAGGGCGAGGTAGTCGGGGCTGCCGAGGAGGCCGGGGCCTTGACGGTTGGCAATTTGGGTGGGGGCACCCGCGTTGAAGGCGAAGACCAGGACGTCGGCACCGAGGTAGAAGGTGAGGGGCGGGATGGGTGCCATGGGACTGCTGAGGGTGTAGGCGGGATCTTGGCCGACGAGGGAGGATTCGACTTGGAGGAGGCCGCCGAGGGCAGCGGCGGAGGCGGCGAGGTGGTCGAGGGTTTTTTTGAGGGGTTCCTGTTTTTTGTGTTGGATGACGATGAGGACGGAGGGCATGGGGTTGCCGGGAGCCCATTCGAGGATGGTGGCCATTTCGGGACCGAGGTTGTTGAGGACGTCGGCTTGGAGGGCGACGCCGGCTTCGGCGAGGAAGGCGTCGGCGAGGCCGGTGAATTCATCGACTTGGGCGGTGAGGGTCGGATCGCCCTGCTTGATTTGATCGAGCAGGGTGGAGAAGTCGACGTTTTGGAAGGAGGCCAAGAGGGCGTCGCTTGCAGCGAACCGTGCGGTGGCTCCGGAGAGGGGGACACGCATGGGGGGGGTGAGGAAGTTGTTGTCGGGCGTGGTCAGGAGGTGGAGTCCATCAAGCCAGTCGCTCCCGGAGAGGGTGGTGGTCATGGCGAGAGTTTTGAGGGCTTTGAACTTTTCGGTAATTTGGAGGAGGTTTTTGGAGGGATCGGTTGGGCTGGAGGCGTCAGTCGGATCGGCGTCCTCGGCGTCGGGGTCGGTCTCGGCGGCGGGAGGATTTGCGGCGGCGGTTTGGGCGGCGATGTTGGCGAGCCAAGAGGCGATGGGGGCGAAGTTGAGGTAGGTGAAGAGGTCGGGTTGTGGCGGGAGGTTGTTGAGGGTTTGTTGGAAGAGGGGGTCGTCGGCAAGGTTGCCCGGTTGGGGTTGGGTTTCCGCGGCGCGGGCGAGGACGGCTTCGAAGTGTGCGGTGCCGATGCCGAAAAAGACCCAGCGGTTGAGTCGGGCGGCGCAGAGGACCAGGTCGGGCTGATCGGTTTTTGGGGTGGCGGTGTAGTAGGGGTGAGGAACGTCCGAGACGGCGTTCCATTGTAGTTCAGGGTCGAGGGCGCGGACGTGTTCGAGCCAGGCGCCGATGGCGGAGTCATTGTCGGCGAGTTGGAGGCCGGCGATGGCCTGGACGGAGGGGGTGTTGTTGTTGAATTTCAGGTCGGAGAGGGCGATAAAGGCGTCGCCATCGGCGAGGTCGGCCATGCCGGTGACAAAAGCGAGGAACTGGGGCCAGCCTTTCCAGGCGTCGGCGGTTTGCAGGTCATTGACGGGGGTTTTGGCACCGGCATTTTTCCAGGATTGGACAACGCCCGGGTTGGTCAACAGGGCGAAGGCGGGGGAGGCTTTGAATCTTGAGATGGCGGTGGGGGCGTCTGGCATCCGGAGGTAGAGGAAGGTGTTGGCGGGGAGGAATTGGGCCGAGGTCAGGGGTTTGGGGGTGGGGGCGGGAGCGGCGATGGTCGGCGCGGGGGAATCTTTGAAGAAGTGGAAAAAGGCGAAGATGCCGCCACCGAGGAGGGCAAGGACGAGAACGAGGAGGAGGAGCCAGCGGAGAAGAGGGGACTTCATCGGGGCGGAAGCATGGCCGTTTGTGGCGCAGGGGACAAGACAGACGTTTCCGCAGTTTGAGGTCAGGAATCGTCCACCCGTTGGATCCAGCCTTTGACTTTCTGGGGCAGGGCGAAGTCCATGAAGCCGGCGCGTTTGAATTGGGAGACGTTGAAGAGGGTTTCGAGGTTTTGCAGGCGCATCCGGTCTCGTCCCCCTGGGAGGATTTGCGCGAGGAGTTGTCTGCCGCGAAGTTTGAGGCGGAGGAGGTTGAGGCTGATGGGGCGTTTGAAGCGCGGGTAGGCGAGTTGGTCGGCGATGGGGTCGCCGACCAGGGTGCGGGAGACGTTGAAGATGAGTTGGGCGGTATTGCGACGTTGGACGGGATCTTCGATGCCACCGACGACGGGGGCCGAGTTGATCATGGAGTGGACGATGATGCGGGCTTCTTCATCGGGGTCGGGTTCGATGCTCCAGCCGACTTGCTGGGTGCGAACGCCGAAGTCGGGATCGGTGGTGAGGAATTCGGCGGGGATGCCCATGAGAAAGGCTTGGTATTTCCAGTTGGCCATGAAGCCGCGACGCCAATGGGGAGGGACCTCGGCCCCCATGCGGATGGCGTTTTTTAGAAGCATGGCGGAGAAGGCGGAATAGGCGTAGGCCATGTGGGCGGCGCTCAAGGGCAGGCCCCAGGCGGCGCGATTCCACTCCGGGGAATGGAGCAGAAGTCGGCGGACCTGGGCGTGGACGAGGCGGACGCGGAGGGTGAGCTTGAATCCATCGCCGCGTCGGCGGAGACCATCGATCATGAAACTTTCAACGAGCTGGCGGTTGTTGGCTTTGAGCCGGTTGACGCCGAGCTGGGTGACGCGGCCGGTGAGATGGAAACATTTGTTGATGTTGGTGCCAAAGCCGATGGGGAGGACGTAGGCGACGAAGGACATGAGGAAGATGTCGGCGTTGTGAAGGAAGCAGTCGCATCCGTCCCGGAGCTCGTTCCAATCGACCCAGATCGGAACGCCGTCGACTTCCTCGAAGAAGTTGCGCAGGGATTGGGGTGCCTCGGGCACGGTTTGGATTCCATGTTCAATGGCGCGGGTGAGGAGTTTCTGACCCTCGGCTGGGGGGAGGGTGGCCAGGTCGTGGATGACGGCATCGGCAAGGGGATCGCCTTTTTCCGTGTAGTGCAGGTAACGGTCAACGGCGTTGCCCCAGCGGGCGTAGGCGGATTCGTATTTGGGGCGATAGGAGGAGGCCCAAGGCCAGGCGGGGGGATCGGGCGGTTGGCGGCTCATTTCCGGCAGTAGGTTTCTGCGGCGGCGCGGTCGAGGAGGAGAGCGACGATGCCGCCGAAGCCGGAGAGTTCGAAGATGTCGCGGACGGGTTCTTGGAGGGCGAAGAGGCAGAGTTTGCCCTGGCGAGATTTAAGGAGTTTGCAGGCGGTGAGCACGACGCGCAGGCCGGCGCTGCTGATGTAGGTGAGTTCGGTTCCATCGATGGCGATTCGGTCGGCACCCTGGTCGATGGCTCCGAGCAGATGTTTTTCGAACCTGGGCGTGGTGTCGGCGTTGAGATCGCCGTGGAGGGAGAGGATGAGAACGGGGCCGAGTTGCTCTTCGCGAATGAAGGCGGACATTCAAGGGAATTTGCTCAGGAAGTGGGTTTCGGCAAGGCCGATCGGAGTCGGGCTCCGCCTTTGTGGCGGAAAGAACGGGGATTCGGTGGGAGGGATCATCAAGGCTTGCAAGCGCGGGGAGCATTGCTAGCTCTAAACGGCTTACCTTTATCCTGAGAAAGATCATGGCTGCCGATACCTCCCCCGTTGCGAAAGTCGAAGCTCCCGCGTTGAAACCCCAATTGGTGCCGTCGAAACTGGCACCGACTCCTTCGGTTCCACCCCGCTATTCATTGAAGGTTAAGTCCCGGTCTGGGGCGGAGGTGACGGTGGCGGATCCCCGGGCCACCCGGGCTTTGGTGGCGTTGATGGATGTGCATGCGGTGAATGGGGGAGCGGCTTGTCATTGGGGAGGTCCGGCGGCGCTGGCAGAGCTCAACAGTTCGATTCACGCCATCATGTTTTCGGAAAAGGGTCGGCCGTGGCATGAGGCGTATCATTATGTCAACGATGCCGGGCACACGGAAAATGGGGTCTATGCGTTGCGCGCTCTTTACGGCTTTGATGGGATGACGTTTGAGACGCTCAAAGGGTTTCGGTCGATCCAAAGTAAATTGACCGGTCACGGCGAATCGCACCTCAATCCTGAAGGCGTGCTGCTCAGCAACGGTCCATTGGGATCCAGCCTTCCGCAGGCTCAAGGTTTGGCCATGGCCGATCAGACGACGGGGAATGATCGAGTGACCTTCTGCATTCTCTCGGACGGAGCGGCGATGGAGGGTGAGGCCAAAGAGGCCCTCGCGGCGATTCCGGGTTTTGCGGCGAAGGGGAAGGTGAATCCGTTCGTTTTAGTCATTTCAGATAACGACACCAAGCTATCGGGCCGGATCACCAAGGATGCTTACAGCATGGAGCCGACGTTTGCGTCGTTGGCGGCCCTGGGTTGGGAGGTGATCCGTTTGGAACATGGCAACGATCTGCAGGCGGCTTTTTCTGCGGTGGAAGATGCGTTGGCGGCGGCCCGGGCTCATCCTCACAAGCCGGTGGCGCTCTGGGCGCATACGATCAAGGGGTTTGGGGTGAAGGCCACGGAGGAGAGTTCTTCGGGTGGGCACGGTTTCCCGCTGACGAGCGGTGAAAAAATCATCCCGTTTGTCGATGAGATTTTCGGTGGGCAAACGCCGGAAGAGTTCCGGGCGTGGGCTCAGGCGTTGCGGACAGAATGGGAGAAGAAGGAGGAGGCGAAAAAAGCAGCTCCGGCTCCAGCGGCGCCGGGA
>JBDNCR010000052.1:0-8410 GCA_046719555.1 Verrucomicrobiia bacterium
TGGAGCGGGCCGAGGCGGGGGGAGGTTCGCCGCGGGCGCGAGCTTCGGCTTCGGCGGTGGCCTGAGCTTGGGCGCGTTCTTCAAAGCGGAGGGGTCGTTCGATCTGGCCGGTTTCGATGAGGAGTCCTTCGCGGATGGAGCCGGGGAGGTCTTGGAGGGTGCCGTCCCATTGGCCGAAGTAGACGATGGTGTAGGAGGTAAAGAGGGCCAGGGCGGCACCAGCGATGGGGAGGATGAGGTAGAGCCAGCGAAGTCCGGCGACCATCATCATGAAGAAGATGATGGGACCGAAGACCAGGGCGGTGCCGGTGTCGGGCTGGGCGAGAATGAGGGAGAGGGGGAGCGCGGCCAGGAGGGCGCTGAGGAGGAGGATTCGTGGGGAGTTGACGCGGTCGCGGAAGTGGACGAGGAACCAGGCGAAGGCGCAGATGAAGGCGAGTTTGGCAAACTCGGCCGGTTGAACGGAGGCGAAGCCGAGGGAGAGCCAGCTTTTGGCACCGTAGACGGTGCGACCGAAGAGGAGGACGGCGACGAGGGAGAGGAGGGAGAGGCCCAGGATCCAGGGCGCATAGTCGAGAAGGGTTTGGTAGCGGGTGAGGGCGAGGACGAAGAAGGCGACGGAGCCGGCGGCGATGGCGATGAGCTGTTGGTTGACGGAGGACTGGATTTCTGGGCGATCGCTGAGGTGGGTGGCGGAGTAGATGAGGATGACGCCCGCGGCGAGGAGGGCATACATGAGGATGGCACTCAGCCAGTGGAAACGTGCCAGTTTTTGGGTCAGGGTGAGCATGGGTTTAGCGGCGGCGGAAGATGTCGAAGATGGAACCCCGGCGGCGTTCGGGTTGGGCGGGACTGGGGGCTGGGTCGGGGGCGATGGGGGCGTTGGCGGTGCCTTCGGTGGGGGTGGCGGGAGTGGCGGTGGGTTCGGTGGCTCCGGCGAAGTTGCCAATGGCGGGGGTGAGGTAGGGCATGTCGATGGGTTCGCCTCGTTCCATGCGGGAGATGTTTTCAAAGATTTCGCGGACGATGGGTCCGGCGGTGGCTCCGCCGGAGGTGCCGCCTTCGACCATGACGGTGATGGCGTAGCGGGGGTTATCGGCAGGGGCGTAGCCGTTGAACCAGCAGCGGAGATCTTTGCGTGGACGACCGAGGATGAAGCCGGTGAATTGGGCGGTTCCGGTTTTTCCGGCGACGTCGAAGTCTTTGACGTTGGCGGATTTGCCGGTGCCGGAGACGACCACGGCGCGGAGAGCTTTGCGGACGGCATCGAGGTCGGCGGGAGAGGTGGGGAGGCGGGCGTGGAGCCGTTCGGGGAATTCGGTGACGACTTCGATTCCGCCGCCGGGGGTGGGACGGGTGATGGCGGCGACGAGGCGGGGGAAGAAAACGGTGCCGCCGTTGGCGATGGCGGCGATCATGGTGGTCATTTGGAGGGGGGTGACGAGGACATCGCCCTGGCCGACGGAGACGTTGGCGGAGTGGCCATCGGTCCAACGTTCGAGCCAGGGGCGGGGACGTTTGAAGTTGGGATCGGCGGCGCGGGCTTCTTCCCAGCGAGCGATTTTGGCGCGGTTGTTGGCTTCCATGGTGTGGGGGCCGGGGATGACGCCGGGGCTCTCGCCGTAGAGGAAGGCGCGGGGGGGATCGTAGGTCAGTTGGCGTTGGGCGAAGCCGAGGAGGTGGGAGGTTTCGACGATGGATTCGATGCCGGTGACGCGGGCGCCGAGGTAGTAGAAGAAGGTGTTGGAGGACCATTCGAGTGCAGTGTGCAGGGTGATGGGGCCGCGGCTCGACCCGGACCAGTCGCGGAAGAAGTGGTTGCCGAATTGGATTCCGGCCGGGGCGTTGATGCGGGTGGCCGGGGTGAAGTTGATCTTGGGGTTGTCGAGGGCGGCGAGGGCGACGATGGTTTTGAAGGTGGAGCCGGCGGCGTAGCCGCTCAGGGCACGGTTGAGGAGGGGTTTGGTGGGATCGTTGGTGAGTTCGCGCCAGGTGGCGGGGGGGACGGAGGGGACGAAGACGTTGGGGTCGAAGCTGGGGACGGAGACGAGGGCGAGGATGTCGCCGTTGCGGGGGTCGGTGATGACGGCGGCGCCGCGTCCGACTTTGCGCATGGCTTGTTCGGCGATCATTTGGATGCGGGCGTCGAGGGTGAGGTAGAGGGTGTGGCCGATGGAGGGTGGCACTTCGGCTTCAACGCGGAGGAGGTGCCCGTCTTTGTTGCGGCGGAGGATGCGGAAGCCGGGCTGGCCTTGGAGGAAGGAGTCGAAGGAGAATTCGATGCCGGTTTTCCCGACCGATTCGGGGGTGAAGGCGTCGTCGGTGCGGACTTCGACCTGGCCGATGTAGCCGAGGACATGAGCGGCGAGGGCGCCGTAGTTGTAGTGGCGGATGGGGCGGGGGTGTTCGGAGATTCCAGGGATGTTGAAGTTGTGTTCGGCGAAGCGGGAGAGGGTTTCAAAGTCGATGTTTTTGGCGATGGAGAAGGGGACATTGGGGCGTTGGTCGAAGGCCCGGCGCAGGGTGCGGTCGTCCGGGAGGGCGAAGCCGAGGGTGGTGACCATGGGGGCGGTGCTTTCGTGGACGATGCGGACGACATCGATTTTCTTTTCCCGGATTTCTTCGCCACGGCGGACCCGAACGATCTCGGTTTTGGGGGTGCGGCCGACGTTACGGGAGAAGTTTCCGACGAGTTCGCGGAAGTTGATGTCGATATCGATGGAGGCCCGGTTTTCGGCAAGGGCGATGCCGTTGCGGTCGAGGATGGCTCCGCGGGCGGGGGAGAGGATGGTGCGGACGGTGGTTTGGTTGCGCAGCCGTTCGGCATGGGTTTCGCCTTCGGCGATTTGCACTTGGAAAAGGCGCCAGATGAGGAGGCCGGTGGCGAGGAAGACGATGACGGCCATGAGGAGGATCCGCCCGTGAGAGGTTGGGGGAGGGTCACCGTGTCGCATAGAAGGGGGAGAAGTCGGGTTCGGTGGCTCGAGGCCGGACGATGCCGCAGAGTCGATCGAGGAGGGGGAAGGCGAAGGGGGCGAGGGCAGCGTTGACGGCGGCGAGAACCAGGAGTTTGAGTAAGAGGAGGTAGGACCAGGACCAGAGGTCATTGACCATGAGGAAGAAGGTCCGGTCACCGATGGCGTAGAGGAAGGAGGCGGCAAAGGACATGATGGACAAGGTAAACCAGGAGCCGGTGCGAATCCATGGGCGTTGGCTTCGGACGAGAAAGGCGACGAGGGTCCAGAGAAGGGGGCTGGTGCCGGGTCGGTCAGGAATGAGGAAGTCGCTGCCGAGGGAGCCGAGGGCGACGAAGGCGAGAAGGGCCGCAGAGGGAAGGCGGAGGCAGGCGTAGGTGATGAGGAGGGGGGTGAAGTCGACAAGCCACCGGGTTCCGCCGAATTGGGAGGGGATGATCGGTTCGACGAGGGCGAGGGCCCAGACGGCGAGGAGCGGGATGAGGAGGGTGCGGCGGGTCATGATTCCGGCGTGACGATGACAAACACCTCGTCGAGGTTGTTCAGGTCCACGGCCGGCTCAATGGTCCCCTCACGGTAGAGGCCGAAGTTGCGGTCGGCCGAGAGAGGAGGCGCTTCGGAAACCGTGCCGATGAGAAGGTTGGCGGGGAAGGTGCCGCCAAGGCCGGTGGTGAAGACGCGTTCGCCGGGGGCGAAAGGGGTGGAACGATCGACGTAGCGGAAGGCGCAGGTGGGAACGGCTCCGCGGTCGAGGGAGGCGCCTTCGACGATGCCGCGGGCGCGGGAGCTTTCGGTAACCGCAGAGATGCGGCAATTGGGGTCGACTAAGAGGATGACTTGGGAGGTGAAGCGGCCGACGGTGCCGATTTTGCCAACGACGCCGCGGGGGCTAACGACGGGGTCATCGGGTTCGATGCCGGAGCCATCGCCGAAGCCGCGATTGATGATGACCGAGTTCCACCAGTTGGAGACGTCGCGTCCGATAACTTTGGCTCCAACGAGGTTGAAGGGGGAGGCTCGCTTGAAGCCGAGCATTTCCCGGAGGCGGTTGTTTTCTTCTTCGAGTCGGGCGAGGAGTTTGGCTTCGGTTTCCAGTTCGGCGTTGCGGGTGGTGAGGAGGGCGACTTGGTGGGAGAGTTCGGCGGCGTTGCGGAAAGGGGCGAGGGCGGAGTCGGTGACGGATTGGATCCAACCGACCAGGGCCCAGGCGGGGGAGAGGAGGCCGGCGGAGGCCTGTTGGATGGAGGCTCGGGTGGCCTGGGGTAGGGCGAGGGCGCCGAGGAAACAGAAAACGGCGAGGACAGCTCCAACGATATAAAACGAACGGGCCATGGGTGAGTCAAGTCGGCCCCGGTTTCCGGCGGAAACGGACCTTTAGCCCGAGGAATCGGACGAGGTGAGTTTCTTGAGAAAATCGAGTTCTTGCAAAACTTTTCCTGTTCCTTCAGCGACGGCGCTGAGGGGGTCTTCAGCGACGTGGACGGGAAGGCCGGTTTCTTCTTGGATGAGACGGTCGAGGCCGCGAAGGAGGGCGCCGCCGCCGGCCAGGACGATGCCGCGTTCGACGAGGTCGGCGGAGAGTTCAGGGGGGCACCGTTCGAGGGTGATGCGGACGGATTGGACGATGTTGGAGACGGGGTCCATGAGGGCTTCGCGAACTTCCTGGGAGGTGATGGAGAGGGTTTTGGGGAGGCCGGCGACCAGGTCGCGTCCGCGCACTTCCATCTGGGTTTCTTTTTCCATGGGATAGGCGGAGCCGATTTTGATTTTGATTTCTTCGGCGGTGCGTTCGCCAATGACGAGGTTGTAGGCTCGTTTCATGTAGTTGGTGATGGCTTCGTCGAGTTCATCCCCGGCAACTCGGATGCTGCGGCTGAAGACGATGCCGGCGAGGGAGATGATGGCGACTTCGGTGGTGCCGCCGCCGATGTCGACGATCATGTTGCCAGCGGCTTCTTGGACGGGGAGCCCGACGCCGATGGCGGCGGCCATTGGTTCCTCGATGAGGGTGACGAGGCGGGCTCCGGCGTGGTAGGCCGATTCGCGGACGGCCCGTTTTTCGACTTCGGTGATGCCGGAGGGGACGGCGATGACGACGCGGGGGCGCGGGGCGAGCCAACGGCGGTGGCGGTGGGCTTTTTGGATGAAGGCTTTGAGCATGGCTTCGGTGACTTCGAAGTCGGAGATGACGCCGTCTTTGAGGGGGCGGACGGCGACGATGGAGCCGGGGGTGCGTCCGAGCATGCGTTTGGCTTCGTCACCAACGGCCAGGACACGTTTGGTGCCCGATTGGACGGCAACGACGGAGGGTTCGCGGAGGACGACGCCGCGGTCTTTGACGTAGACAAGGGTGTTGGCGGTGCCCAGGTCAATGCCGATGTCGTTGGAGAAGAGTCCTAAAATTCGGTTAATCATCGCGTTAGAAGAAGCTATCGGTCTAGGGAAAGGGGGATTGGACCGTCAACCAAGAAGAGGTGAGGGGGGAGGAGTTTAGCCAGGGGTGGTTGAGGGGGTGGCACCATATTTGGCTTGGAGGTAGTGGAGGTGGGGCTCGGGGGAGAGGGGTTGGCCGGTGGCTTGAAGGAGGAGTTCGGGGGTGGTCCACCGTTCGCCGTGGAGGTGGACGTGACGCCGCATCCAGTCGAGAAGGGCGGTGTAGCGGCCGGCGGCCAGGTCTGAGGGGATGGCGGGGTGGTGTTGGACGGCGGCGTGGTAGAGTTGGGCACTGGCGAGGTTGCCGAAGGTGTAGGTGGGGAAGTAGCCAAAGCCGCCCATGCTCCAGTGGATGTCTTGAAGGCAGCCGTGGGCGTCGTCGGGGACGTCCAGGCCGAGCCATTGCTTCATTTTTTCGTTCCAAGCTGCGGGAAGGTCAGCGATGGGGAGGTCGCCGGCGAGGAGGGCGAGTTCGATTTGGAAACGGAGGATGATGTGGAGATCGTAGGAGACCTCGTCCGCCTCGGTCCGGATGAGGGAGGGGCGGACGCGGAGGAGGTGTTGGGCGAGGTCGGCTGGGGAACGGGAGGCGAGGTCGGGGAAGAGGCGGAGGGCGTGGGGGAACCAGTGTTCCCAGAAGGCGTGGGTGCGGGCGACTTTGTTTTCCCAGAGGCGCGATTGGGATTCGTGGATGCCGAGGGAGGTGGCTTCACCTGCGGGAAGGCCGAAGTGTTCTTGGGGGAGTCCTTGTTCGTAGAGGCCGTGACCGACTTCATGGAGGACGCTGTAGAGGGAGTAGGTGAAGTCGTCTTCGCGGTAGCGGGTGGTGAGTCGGATGTCGCGGGGTCCGAGGGTGGTGCAGAAGGGGTGAGGTGCGGTGTCGATTCGACCGGCCTGGAGGTCGAAGCCGAAGGAGGCCGCGACTTGGGCGTTGAATTGTTGCTGGAGAGGGATGGGGTAGTGACCGGGGACGAGGTTTTCGGGGAGGTTTTCGAAGGAGGCGGCGGCTTGGGTGAGGATGCGGGCTTGCCGGGGGGCGAGGTTGTCGAGGAGGGCGCGGGCTGCGGCGGTGGTCATGCCGGGTTCGTAGCCTTCGAGGAGGGCATCGTAGGGGTGGTCGGAATAGCCCCAGTGGTCGGCTTTTTGGCGGGTGAGGTCGAGGAGGGTTTGGAGGTGGGGTGCGAAGAGGTCGAAGCGGGATTGTTGTTTGGCTTGAACCCAGGCGTGGTGGGCATGGCTGGAGGCGCGGGCGAAGCTTTCGACGAGGGTTTGGGGAAGTTTGACGGCGCGGTCGAAGCGACGGCGGAGGCGGGTGATGTTGGTGTGTTCGGGGGTGCCAGGGGCAGGGAGATTATTTTCGCAGGTTTCAAGCCAGCGACGGACCTCGTCGGAGGTGGCGAGTTGGTGGATGAGGCCGGAGAGGTGGGCAAGCTGTTCGGCGCGGTAGGGGGCGGCGTGCGGGGGAAGGTTGGTTTCTTGGTCCCAGGAGAGGAGGCTGGAGGTGGTGGAGAGGAGGGTGATTTCGCGCCAGCGTTGGGTGAGGGAGAGGTAGGGGGTCATGGGAAGCGGAGGATGAGGTCGATGCGTCGTGGACCGGCCGGGGGTGGGGAGGGGTTGTCGGCGTCGGCGTTGCCGCGACCGATGGGGTGAAGGGAGTGGGCCAGGAGGGGATCCAGGGATTGGAGGGTGCGGGCGATGGAGGCGGCGCGGGCAGCGGTCCATTCCCAGGGGGAGGGGAAGCGGGAGGTGGCGCCCGGGGGAACGGAGTCGGCGTGGACGTGGATGTGGGTGGTGGTGCCGTGCCAGGATTCGGACCAGTGAGGTTTAAGGAGGGCGAGGAGGGAGTTGCCGAGGCGGGAGGGGGTGGTTTCGTTGGGGTTGAAGAGGGTGGATTCGGGAAAACGGATGAGGAACTGGTCGGATTCGGAGAGGACTTCGATGTTGGGGTTGTTGGCGGTGGAGCGGAGTTGAGTTTGGAGGGTGTCGGCGAGGGTCGCGAGGGTGAGGCGACGTTGTTCGCGGCGGAGGCGGGTGAGTTCTTCGTTGAGTCGTTCTTGCTCGGTGGCGGAGAGGTCCCGTTCGCGGGCGCGGAGGGCGGATTCTTTGTCGAGGTATTCGCGGCGGAGTTGTTTGAGTTGGTTTTCGAGGGTGCGGCGTTCGTCACGGAGGAGGGTGGTTTCTGCGGTGAGGAGGGCGCGCTGATGGTGGGAGAGGGCGGTGTGGCCAGCGAGGAGGGCCGCGAGAAGAAAGAGGGCGAGGGCGGCGAGGAGAACGGGGGGCAACAGGCCCGGAGGGGGGCGATCGGGGCGGGCGGTCACGGGCGAGCGCGATAACGGGCGGCGTCGATGGTGGAGTAGAGGTGGACGATCCAGCCGAGGAAGATGAACCAGAGGATGCCCGCGAGGAGGAAATGGATGAGAGCGGGGAGGAGTCGGGCTTGGACAAGTTGGCCGAGGCCGGGGAAAAAGAAACTGCAGACGGCGGCGATGACGTTGCCGGCGGTGCCGGGGCCGGTGGTGCTCATGGGTTAGGAGAGGTAGAGCATGGATTGCATGATGGAGTTTTGGATTTCGGAGATGGACCGGGCGACGGCTTGGCCAATGAGGTCCATTTTGCAGAGTTGTTGGATGCGTTCGCGATGGAGCTCGATTTCGTTGTCGGGAAGGATTTCGTCAAGGAGGTTGCAGGCTTTGAGGAGGGTCAGGAGGACGATGTCGCGGGGTTCGGGAAGGTCAGAGGAGGTGATGAGGGTGTGGAGGCGGGCGCGGACTTCGGCTTTTTCGCGGTTGTCGAGGGTGTGGTAGCGGCGGGTGGGGATGAGCCAAAGGAGGCGGTGTTCTTCTTGTTGGAGGATGCCGGTTTGAACGAGGTGGGTGAGGGAACGGGTTTTGATGGCTTGGGCGTCGTTGGCGAAGATTTCGAGCCAGTGCTCGATTGGTTTGGGTTCGGGGACGGCGGCGATGGTGGCGAGGGCGGGATCGAGGATGGTGTTGTTGAGGGGT
>JBDNCR010000053.1:0-8301 GCA_046719555.1 Verrucomicrobiia bacterium
GGTTGCGCGGTGACGGTGTTCGAGAAAAGCCGGGGCTTGGGGGGGCGCTGCAGCTCGCGTCGTTGGCAGAACTGCGTGGTGGACCACGGAGCGCAATATTGGACGATGCGGGATGCTGGGTTTCGTGGGGAGGTGGAGCGGACCTTGGGTCCTGCGCTTGGGCGGATCGAGGCGCCGATTTTGGAAGGGGCCGATCGGCAGCCGGTTTATGGTGAGTATTTTTATCATCAAGAGGGGAACAGTCGGTTGTGTCGGGCGTTGAGCCAGGGCGTGCCGGTTCAGCTGGAATGTCCGGTCATTCCGGAGCGGGTCTTGGGCGGGGGTTGGAGAGTCGGAGGCCAGATCTTTGATCGGGTGATTGCCACGGCACCTTGGCCGCAGGTGGCAGGTTGGTTTTCGTCGGCGGGTGAATCTGGGTTGGATGCGCCGTTTGTCCCATGCCTCGCGGCTTGGTTTTTGTTTGGAGAGGAGCCGCGGGGTCTTGCCGCGACGGCGTATGCGATCCGGCCGGAAGGAACTTCGACGTTGGCTTGGACCGCTTGCGAGAATCACAAGGTGGGTCGGGTTGGTCCGGGGCACAGTCTTTTTTTGGGACATGCCACCGAGACGTTCAGCCGCCAGTTTTGGGCGGAGCCGGCAGAGTTGTGGTCCCAAGCGATGTTGGAGTCGGTGGTTGCAGAGTGGGATCTGGATCCGGGGCGGGAGGTGGCCCGAGGGTGGCATCGGTGGCGGTATGCGCGGGTGACCGGGAGGGTGTTGGTGCCGGAGTTTCCGGAAGGTTTTCGATGTGTGGGGGATGGGGTGGCGGGTCGTTCTCGGGTGGAAACGGCATGGCTTTCGGGGCGAACGGTCGACGTGGGCTGATGGGGAGGCAAGCGGAGCTAATCGTGGGGTCGGGGACGACATCTACGATTGCTTCGGGCCGGGAAGTCGTTAGGGTCGAGGGATGATCTGGCTGGCGATGCTGTTGATTGTTTTGGTGGCGGGTTTCCGTGTTTTCACGGGGACGCACGAGGGTTATCTGAACGTGGCTCCGCTGATGGCGATGGCGTTTTGCGGAGGGATCTACTTGCGGGGTCGGGTGCGTTGGGTTTTGCCGTTGGGAGCGCTTTTGGTGAGCGACATGATTTTGAACCGCTACCACGGGGTGGGGCTGTTGGAGCCTTTCATGATTGGGACGTATGCGTGTTATGGGCTGGCGGTGGCGTTGGGGGCGTGGGTGGCGACGCGGAAATCGATGGGGCTGATTTTCGGGGGCGTGTTGGCCAATGCCGTGGTGTTCTATGCGGTCACCAATACGTTGGCGTGGTTGTTTAATCCGCTGTATGCGAAGACGATTGCCGGTTGGTGGCAGGCGGTGACGGTTGGTTTAGCCGGTTTTCCCCCGACGTATTTGTTTTTTCGGAACTCTTTGGTGAGTGATCTGATTTTCACGGCGTGTTTCGTTCTTTGTATGGAATGGGGCGCCCGGACGGCAGGGCAGGCTTCACGGATTCGCGGTCAAGAGCCCGGGCCGGCCCGGGTGTGATTGGGCGACGATGGCGGTGCGCCGGATCGGGGTGGTGGCGGACACGCACAACCGGGTTCCGCCGCGGGTGTTGGAGGCTTTCGATGGGGTGGATGAGGTGTGGCATTTGGGGGATGTGGTGGATGAGGGGACGCTCGATCCGTTTTTTGGGCTTGGCGTTCCGCTGACGGTGGTTCGGGGGAATAATGACTTTGGGCCGTGGCCGTATGTGGCCGATCTGGAGCGGTCGGGGATTCATTTTCATTTGGTCCACATTCCGCCGGGGACGGTGCCGAGGTGTGATGTGGTGATTCATGGTCATACCCATGTGCCACGGGATGAGGTGGTGGGCGGGGTGCGGTGGTTGAACCCGGGCTCGGCGGGGTTGGCGAATAAGGGAGCGCCCCGGAGCATTGGTTTGCTTGGTTTAGGGGAGGGTGGGGTGGAGTGGCAGGTGGTTTTGGTGTGAAGAGGCTTGGTTCGGGCTAGCCAAAAGGGGCGAAGGCCTCCAAGTTGCGACCATCCGTGCATCTACCGTTTCCTTTGTTCTTAGCGCTTCGGTTTCTCCGCCCTCGTCGGAGTTTTGTTTCGATCATCACGGTTTTGTCGTTGTTGGGGGTGTTGTTGGGAGTGGCGGTGTTGATCGTGGTGGTGTCGGTGATGCGAGGGTTCGAGAATCAGTTGCGGGAGAAGTTGATTGGGTTCAACGCGCACTTGACGGTCACCAACTATGGGGTGCTGGAGGTGGATCAGCCGCTGCTGGATTTGATTCAGGCCGACCCGGAGGTGGTGGCGGTGACGCCGTTTGTTACTGGTCCGGTGCTTGGGGAACATCAGAATCGGATGGCGGCGATGTTCATTAAGGGAGTGGATCCGGAGACGGTGGATGAGGTGCTTCCGGTGCGGGGGACGTTGATTGAGGGGGAATGGTTGCTTGGGCCGGACTCGGTTCTGGTGGGGGCGGAGTGGGCGAAGCGGTATGGGGCGCGGGTTGGGGATACGCTCAGTTTGTTGTCGCCACGGAATTTTGAGTCGTTGCATCGGAGTCGGGAGGCGGGTGTGGAGACGGCTTATTATTTGCCTTCGGAGTACATCATTGCGGGGATTTTCCAGACGGGTTTTTTTGAGTATGATTTTAACTTTTTATTGTTGGAGCTGGGGGAGGCGCAGAAGTTGTATAATTTGGGGGATGGCGTTCACGGCTTGGCGGTGAAGGTGAAGGATCCGCTGCGAGCGGATCGGGCGCGGGATCGGATCAACGGGAGGCTGGTGGCCCCGACGGAATCACTGACCTGGCTGGATCAGAACCGGCGTTTGATGGAGGCGGTGGCGGTGGAGCGACGGGTGATCGCGTTTTTGCTCTTTTTTGTGATGTTGGTGGCGGCGTTCGGGCTGATGAGTACTTTGATCACGGTGACGGTGCAGAAGGCGGGGGAGATCGGGTTGTTGAAGGCGATTGGGGCGCAGGAGTCACAGGTGGTGGCGGTGTTTACGCTCTATGGTTTGACGGTGGGGGTGGTCGGGTCCGGGATTGGAGTGGTGGCGGGTTTGGCGTTGCTGCGGTGGCGGAATGAGTTTAGCGATTGGCTGTCGGCGACGCTGAACATTGAGATTTTTCCGGCCGACATTTACAATTTTGATCAGATTCCCGCGGTGCTGGATCCGAACTGGGTTTGGTGGATTTCGGTGGCGGGGATGCTGTTGAGCACGGTGGCGGCTTTGATTCCGGCCTGGCTGGCGGCCCGGGTTGATCCGGTGCGAACTCTGCATGGCGAATGAACGAGGTGGTCTTAACCGGCATTTACAAGAGTTACCGCCACGGGAGCGGGGAGGAATTGCCGGTGTTGCGGGGGCTGGATTTACGGGTGCGACGTGGGGAGGTGGTCTCGATTCAGGGAAGTTCGGGATCGGGCAAGAGCACCTTGTTGCATTTGATGGCGGGACTGGATCGGCCCGATTCGGGGACGATCACTTGGGATGGGGCGGCGTGTAGCGGGTGGTCGGGAGGACAATGGGCGCGCTGGCGGCTGGGGCGGCTGGGGTTTGTTTTTCAATCGTATCATCTTTTGCCGGAGTTGACGGTGCGGGAGAATGTGATGGTGCCGGGTTGGCTGGCGGGACGACCGGATGCGGCTCGGGCGGATGAGTTGTTGGAGGAGGTGGGGCTGGCGAGCCGGGCGAGTCATCGGCCTGGGGAGCTTTCGGGGGGGGAACAACAGCGGGCGGCGATTGCTCGATCGTTGGCGAATGATCCGGAGTTGATTTTGGCGGATGAGCCGACGGGGAACCTGGATCCGGGGACGGCGGAAACGGTGATTAAATTACTCCTTGATCTCGCTGTCAGAAAACAGAAGGCTCTGGTTCTCGTCACGCACGATCCTGACCTGGCCCGCCGGGCGGAGACTTGCCGGATTCTGCGCGAGGGGCAACTGCATCCTGTTTCATGAAGGTTTATATTGACGGCGTTTTTGTTCCGGAAGGCGAGGCGAAGATCTCGGTGTTCGACCATGGGTTGTTGTATGGGGATGGGGTGTTCGAGGGGATCCGTGCGTATAACGGGAGGGTGTTCAAATTGGAGGAGCATATCGATCGGCTGTTTGATTCAGCCAAGGCGATTCTTTTGCAGATTCCGATGAGCAAGGCGGAGGTGGGAGCTGCGGTGGTGGAGACTTTGCGGGTGAACGGCTTGCGGGAAGGGTATGTCCGGTTGGTGGTGACGCGAGGGGTGGGCAATCTGGGGTTATCGCCGACCCGTTGCAAACAGCCGAGCATCTTCATCATTGCGTCCACGTTGGAACTTTATCCGGAGCGGTGTTATCGGGAGGGGTTGAAGGTGGTGACGGCGTCGACGCAGCGGATGTCACCGGCGGCGCTGAATCCGGCGATCAAATCGCTCAATTACTTGAACAATGTTCTGGCGAAGATTGAGGGGCTGCAAGCGGGGGCGGAGGAGGTTTTGATGCTCAATGCTCAGGGGTTTGTGGCGGAGTGTTCGGGAGATAATGTTTTTGTCATCAAGTCGGGCGTGCTCTTTACCCCCCCGGTGTATGCAGGGGCTTTGGGAGGCATTACGCGCAGGGTAATTTTTGATTTGGCGGCCGAGGCGCAAGTGCCGTTGAAGGAGGTGCAATTGACCCGCTACGATTTGTATGTGGCGGATGAGATTTTCCTGACGGGGACGGGGGCGGAGGTGATTCCGGTGGTGGATTTGGACGGGCGGAAGATTGGGGATGGGGCACCGGGCCCGATTTCGAAGAGAATGATCGACGCGTTCCGCCAGTTGACCGCTAGCACGGGAACGCCGATAGTCCCCTAGGGCCCGGGGTGCCGGGCCCGGTGCCTGGTATGACCTGCGAACGCTGCAAAACGGCCAAAGCGACCGTATTCTTTACTCAAATCATTCACGGCCAGATGCAGAAGGTCGATCTGTGCGAAGCCTGTGCGCGGGAGGTGGGGGCGACGTCGACGAGCGGTTTTTCGTTGGCGGATCTTTTGCTGACGTTGAAGGACGAGCCTCGGTCTGGGGGCCGGGTGGGGGGTGAGGCGAGCTGCCCTGGTTGTGGGATGACGGCGGCGGATTTCCGAAAAACGGGCCGAGTCGGATGCGGGACCTGTTATGAAACTTTTCATGCCGTGGTGGTGGAGGCGTTGAAGGAGACCCAAAAATCGTTGAAGCACCGGGGCAAGGTTCCGGCCCGCTACCTTCAGGCGCTGGACCAGCGCAATCGTTTGGATGAGCTCCGGCAACGCCTGCGCGAGGCGGTCTCCAGCGAGCAGTTTGAAGAAGCGGCGGCGTTACGGGATCAGATTCGTCTCCTTGAGTCGATGAGTCCTTAGTGGGGTGGTCGGGGATCAATCATACATTCCTTCGACGGTCCAGGTGTCTCCCTGGCGCACAAGGCGGAACAGTTGGCCATTGCGCGTTTCCACGTCCCATTCTTCCCGCTGCCAGGCGCGGTCAGGTTGCCACCAATGACCTGAGCTTCGCCACGGCCCACGGGTCTGCACGATCTCTTCATCGAAAGCTTCTCCGATGAAGGCAGATGGCCCGGTTTTGCCCAAGCGGACTTGGGCGGGCACGGGAGGGCGAAAGCGGCGGAGGACCAGAGCGGGTTGGATATCCCCCGGCTGCGGCTCGGAGGGAGAGGGGGCGCGGTGTTCTAAATGGAAACGATCGGGTTGGTGCGTTTCTTCCAGCACAGGAACTCCGACCCGGTCGGAGCCGACCAGCGCCATCAGCCGGGCTAGAGTTTCCCGGAAACCATCTTCTCGTTTCAGGCTGGAGACAAAAAAATCGGGTTGCCGCTCGGGAGGATGGCCGGGAAAGGCTTCCAACTGGACCGCAATCACCGGTGCCTCGGATCGGATTCCTTCGACATGCTGATGCAGGACGCGGAATAATCGGGTGGCGTCCCGGGTTGGTTCGGGGAGGTCGAGAGAGGAGTTAAGGTGGGTTCCGTTGGTCAGATTGAGGGTTAAGACGAGGCGGGAGATGCCTTGCATGCGTTCGGCTAAGCGGGCCAGCAGTAGGTCGAGGAAACGTCGGAGGATAAAGAGGAGGGGCTCCAGGGTTTCCACCGGTGTTTCCAGATCCCGAGCTTCGATCCAGCGTGATGGCTCTTCAAAAGGGATCAGCGGTCGGTCCATCCGTCCGGTGGCCTGGTCCCAGAGGGCACCTCCTTCCTTTCCCCAGCGTGCGACCAAGGAGGGGCGGCCGAGGGCGGCGAGGTCGCCGAAGGTCGCAATGCCCCACAGGTGAAGAACGTTCAACCGGCTGGGATCGATCCCGGCCCGCGAAATGGGGATGGTGGCTAGAAACGACTTTTCGGTGCCGGGCGGCACGATGTGGCAGGGTCGGCCTTGCTCTGCGGCCAGACCGGCCACCCATGGATTGCGGCCCAGACCGGCTCGTGCGGTGATTCCGGGCAGGTGCGCGGTCAAGTCGTGGAGCCATGCCTCCCAATCCCGGACGCGGCCGAGCGTGCTGACATCCAAGGTGACTTGTCCGGGGCCGGTGTTCTCGACCAGGGGCGCCATTCGTTGGGACCGATCCAACAGGAGGGACTGCACCACGGTCTCTGCGTGCTGATCCCGCGGCACGATTTCAAGGTTGGGGCAACGGGCCAGAGCTTGGGTGGGGGTCAGACCGGGTTCGACGCCTGCGCGTCGGGCAGCCCGGGTTAGCTGGATCAGAGGGGCATGAGGTTGGTCAGAAGCGACAAGGCCGACCGGGCGACGGGCCCGATCGGGGCAGGAGCGGAGCGCGGCCTGGAGATGGAAGGAAGGGGCAAAGAGTACGGCGACCATGGGGCGAGCGATGGGAAAAGATACACCTGAATCATTTGGCGGCAACGGTGGAAGAGCGGTCTTGCCTCCTTTTCCGATTGACATTCCGATTTCGCTAGCTGTTTAACCGAGGTTTGCTAGTCTGACGGGGCCGTTCAAGTTCATGCTCTCGATCCGTGCCACTCATCACGCCGATAGGGCACCCCGGCCTGCCTCCGGGGCCTTAACCAGCGAAGCTGATTCCCGTGTCCACTACCGTCCGTCCCCGGACAACGGTGAAATGGCTCGACCCCAGCGCACCTTACTTTTGGTTGAGGACGATCCGTTTATCCGACCGCTGCTCATCCAGATTCTGAATCGTGCGAATTACGAAGTGTTTGCGGCGGAAGATGGCAACCAAGGGCTGGACCTATTTCGGAACGAACGGGCTCGGATTCACGGGGCGGTGATCGACATTGTCTTGCCGGATATGGAGGGGACTGAAATTTTTGCTCACATTCGGCAGCAGAATCCCCACTTGCCCGTGGTGTTGATCAGCGGTTTTTCGACCGCGCCAAGGTTGAGGTTGGATGGCACCGCCCGGTTTTTGCAGAAACCGTTTAACCCGCAGGAACTCCTTGGAGCTCTCGACCAACTCTTCACTTGATGAGGCAATTCTGGCCCGGCTTGGGAAACTGCGGTCGGGGACGAGCCTTTGTCCGGGTCAACTGGCGCGGGAGCTTGGGTTGAATCCGAGGGCGCTGCGGTCTGATCTGATCCGGCTTCAGCGGCAGGGGCGGGTTCGGGTGACCCAGGGCGGTCAGGGGGTGGATTTGGCGACGGCGCGGGGTCCGTATCGAGTCGCTCCTGGGGAGAGGGCAGAACGGGAGTCATCGGGCCGAAGTCGGACGCGGGTGCCTTGAGTTAAATTCTGAGTGAGGAGGAGGGGCGTTGGATTTGCAGTTTCGACCAATCGGCGATCCGCTTGAACTTGAGATGGGCCTTCAGGGCGAGCTATAGCTGGGATGAGTCCTGCGATGAGAAAATCTCATCCCAACATCAAAGTCGTCTTCTTCGACCGGAAACACCGCTGGAAATCGGCGTCCCTCTCCTTTGCCCTTCATGCGGCGGTCCTCCTCCTCATCGGCGGTGCCGTCCTCATTCCCGCCCCCCGGCAAAAGCTCGCGGAAGCCTTTTCCGGTTCGTTCGACCCAACCCCCAACCCCGACGAGATCGAATCCCCCCTCTTGATCGAGGAAGAAACCGTCCCGACCGAACTAGAGACCAACCTCACCCCGCCCGATGAACCGGAACCGCCCACGTTCGATCCCTTGGAGATGACCGAACCGGTGGCTTCCAACAGTTCCAGTCCCGGCACCCCGAAAGGCTTGGAGAATGTCTCTGAGGCCGAACTTGTCACCGTCACCCAACATTCCGGCATGGGGAGCCTCATCCAATTACCTTCCCACCTCACCTCCGCTCATCTCTTGCCCGAAGCCAAGGGGCACGGAGCAGGAAACACCTTCGAT
>JBDNCR010000054.1:0-8280 GCA_046719555.1 Verrucomicrobiia bacterium
TTCTCCGAAGGCGATGGTTTTACGGGGTTTGTTGCGGAGGTTGGGGGTTGAGGCGGATGTGGTGCTTGGGGAACGGCGGGGTGGAGAGGATGGGGCTTTGCCGTCGCCGGATCGGTTTGACCGGGTGTTTGTTCGATTGGCCGGGAAGGACGGGAAGGTGTTGATTGATCCTTCGGTGCCGATGCAGGGGGGCGATTACCGTTCGATGTATTTTCCGCCGGGAACTCGGGGGTTGGAGTTGGATGGTCAGTCGGACGGGTTGAAGGAGTTGGTGGCGGATAATCGAGGGTTGCCGAGGTCGGTGATTCGGGAGAGGTTTTGGGTTCCAGGGTTTGAAGGGGAGACACGGTTGGAGATGGAGATTGAGCATCGCAATCATGCGGCGGATCAGGTGCGGTATTTGACCGGAAAGAGGGGTGGGGGGGCGCTTGCTGAGGCGGTTTACCGACGGTTAGCGGCGATTTATCCGGAGGTGCGGAGGGAAGGGGAGATGGTGTTTGAGGATGATTTGGATAACAATGTGGTGAGGGCGCGAGGGGTGTTTATGATTCCGCAGTTGTGGAGGTGGGATCCGCGATCACGGACTTGGTCGGCGTCTTTTTTTCCGAGGGAGACAGCGGCGATGACCGGTCGGTCCAAGGGGGAGTTGTGTGAGTTTGCGTTTCCGTCGCGGGTGGAGCAGACGACGGAGGTTCATGGGATTGGAGGGGTGGTGCGTCCTCCACGGGCGGATGAGTTGCGGACGGCGGGGTTTACGTTGCGTTGCCGTGGACGGATTGAGGGGGAGGTGTTGTTGCTGCAGTATGAGTTTGAGGATCGGGCGTCGAGCCGGGAGGAGTTTTCGTTGGTGACAGATCGAGAGTCGTCTTTGTTGTCTTCGAGGCTTCATTTTAGTGCGCGGGTGAGTGCGCCTGGGGCTTCAGCGCGGAGGTTACGACCGCAGAAGGAGGCGACGCCGGTGGTTCCGCCGCCGGCCCGGCGCTATTGATGGGGGTGGCACGAAAGCTGCCGTGGAGGGGGTGATGGAGCCGACGAAGGAGTGGGAGGGAGGTGGGGTGGATCCGGCGTTGTGGAATCGGGATTTGGCGCCGGTGGGTCCGGGGGAGCGGCGGTGGGGGATGTGGGATATGGCGGCGTTGTGGGTGGGGATGGCGATTTGTATTCCGTCTTATCAATTGGCGAGTGGGTTGATTGCGGGGGGAATGAGTTGGTGGCAGGCGGTGGTGACGGTGTTTTTGGGGAATTTGATTGTGTTGGTGCCGTTGGCGTTGAATGCGCGGGCGGGGACGGCGTACGGGATTCCTTTTCCGGTGTTGTTGCGGGCGTCATTTGGGGTGTATGGGGCGAATGTGCCGGCGTTGATGCGGGCGGTGGTGGCGTGTGGGTGGTTTGGGATCCAGACGTGGATTGGGGGGAGCGCGATTCATACGATTTTGTGGGTGATTTGGGGTGAGGAGGGGAGGGTTCCGGAGCCGCTTCCGATGCTTGGGATTTCGGCAGGGCAGTTGGGGTGTTTTTTGTTGTTTTGGGGGATGAACATGGCGGTGGTGATCCGGGGGATTGAGTGCATCCGTTGGTTGGAGAAGGTGGGCGCACCTTTTTTGTTGATGGTGGGGTTAGGGTTGGTGGGTTGGGCGGTGGTGGCGGCTGGAGGGTTGGCGCCGATTTTGGAACAGGCCCATGGGTGGCGAGAGGGGGAGGGGTTTTGGCCGGGGTTTGTTCCGGGGTTGACGGCGATGGTGGGTTTTTGGGCGACGCTTTCGTTGAATATTCCTGATTTTTCGCGGTATGCACGGTCGCAGCGTGATCAGGTGATGGGGCAGTTGGTGGGGTTACCGGGGACGATGGCGCTGGTGGCGTTGGCGGGGGTGCTGACGACGAGTGCGACGGTTTTGGTGTATGGGGAGGCGATTTGGGATCCGGTGACGTTGTTGGGGCGGTTGGAGCATCCGTGGGTGATTGTGCCGGGTTTGGTGGCGTTGGTGGTGGCGACGTTGACGACGAATATCGCGGCGAATGTGGTGTCGCCGGCGAATGATTTTTCGAATGTGTGGCCGAGCCGGATCAGTTTTCGGGTGGGCGGGGTCTTGGCGGGGGTGGTCGGGGTGGTGATGATGCCGTGGAAGTTGGTGGCAGATCCGACGGGCTACATTTTCACTTGGTTGATTGGGTATAGCGCGTTGTTGGGTCCGATTGGGGGGATCATGATTGCGGATTATTATGTGGTGCGGGGACAGAAGTTGGAGGTGATGGGGTTGTATCAACGGCGGGGGCCGTATCGTTTTTCGGGAGGGTTTTCGCTGCGGGCCTTGACGGCGTTAGGTCTTTCGATTGCACCGCATGTGCCTGGCTTTTTGGTGACGGTGGGGGCGGTGCCGGAGGAGATGGTGGGGTCGTTTTGGAGGAGTTTGTATCACTATTCGTGGTTTTCGGGGTTTGCTTTGGCGTTCGGGTTGCAGGTGTTGTTGTGGCGGGTGGGCACGAGGGTGCGGTGAGGTGGGAGGGGAGTTAGGCGGATGTGAGGGTGGTGAGGTGTTCGGCGGCGATGGCGTCGAGTTGCGCGAGGGTGCGGATGTGTTGGAGTTGTTCGCGGAGGCGTTTTCCGCCGGGGTGGCCACGGGTGTAGGCCATGAGGCGGGCTCGCATGGAGGTCATGACGGCGTGTTCGTTGCCCCGTTCTTCGACTTCCAGTCGGCAATGGGTTTGGATGAAGGTCCACCGTTCCGTCCAGTCGGGTTCAGGGGGAATGGGGTCTCCGTTGAGGGCGGCGCGGGTGCGGGAGAAGATCCACGGGGAGGCCATGGCGGCTCGGCCGAACATGGCACCAGCGACTCCGGTTTGGGCGCGGCGCTGGAGGACGATTTCGGGGGAGTCGAGGTCGCCGTTGCCGATGACGGGGATGGGGACGGCTTGAACGACGTCGGCAATGCGGTTCCAATCGGCCGAGCCGGTGTAGCCCTGTTCTTTGGTGCGTCCGTGGACGGCAAGGGCGCGGATGCCTTCGGCGGCGAGGATGCGGGCATTGGCGGGGGCGTTGATGGAGGCGGCGTCCCAACCGAGGCGGATTTTGGCAGTGACGGGAACCGGGCTGGCGCGAACCACGGCGCGGGCGACCCGGGCGAGGAGGGGACCGTCTCGGAGGAGGGCGGAGCCGCCATTTTTGCAGACGACTTTGTTGACGGGGCAACCGAAGTTGAGGTCGATGAAGTCGGGGCCGACCCAGTCGCAAACGGCGCGGGCGGCTTCGGCAAGGGCGGTGGGGTCGGCGCCGAAGAGTTGGATGCCGACGGGACGTTCGGAGGGGTGGAAGGCGATCATGTCGCGGGTCCGTTGGTTGCGGTGGAGGATGCCTTCGGCGGAGACGAATTCGGAGATGAGGAGGTCGGCTCCGAGTTGTTTGCAGAGGCGCCGAAAGACGGAGTCGGTGACGCCGGCCATGGGGGCGAGGGCGAGGGGGAAGCGATGGTGGAACCAGGGGAGCACGGTGGGTTTAAGCCGGGGAGGTGGAGGGGGCGGCAAAGGAGCGGAGGGCGGGGCCGATTTCGTGGAGGGGAAGGACGTGGCGAGCGGCACCGAGTTCGATGGCGGCTTTGGGCATGCCGAAGACGATGCAGGAGTCTTTGTCTTGGGCAATGGTGTCGGCTCCCGCCTGTTTGAGAGCAAGGAGACCCCGGGCTCCGTCGCGGCCCATGCCGGTGAGGAGAACGGCGAGCATGGGACCGTTCCAGTGACGGGCGGCGCTTTCAAAGAGGACGTCGACGGAGGGGCGATAGAAGGCGTCTTTGGGTTCTGGTTGATAGGAGAACCGGCCATCGGGGCGGATGACGAGGTGGTCGGTGGTGCCGGCGAGGTGGACGTGGCCGGGTTCGGGGGTGTCGCCCGAGCAGGCGACGCGGACGCGGAGGCCGGTTTCTGTGGCGAGCCAATTGGCAAGGCCGACGGCAAACTCGACATCGACGTGTTGGACCAGGACGATGGGGACAGCGGAGCCGGGGCCAAGGGCGGATAGGATTTCAGCCAGGGCTTGGGGACCTCCGGTGGAGGAGCCGATGAGGATGAGGGGGCGACCGGGTGCGGAGGGGGCGGGGGCGGGGAGTGGGGTGGAGGGGGAGCGTTGGGGGATGGGGCTGATGAGGCGGGAGATGGTGGCCATTTTGGCCAGGAGCCCTTCGCCGCCGGAGATGGAGCCGGAGTTGCCGAGCCGAGGGGTGTTGACGGCATCGAGGGCACCGTAGCCCATGGCTTCAAAGACTTTGGCGGCGTTGCCCTCGACGGTGGCGGTGACGACGAGGATGGCGCATGGGGAATGGAGCATGATTTGGCGGGTGGCTTCGACCCCGTCCATGACGGGCATGATGAGGTCCATGAGGATGCAGTCGGGACGTTGGGCGGCACATTTTTGAACGGCTTCCGCTCCGTCGCGAGCGATCCAGAGGACTTGGTGTTGGCCTGAGGCGACGATGACGCGGCGGAGGGCTTCCACGGCGAGGGCCATGTCGTTGACGATTCCGACGGTCATGGGGGATGGGCGAGAGGTTAAAGGGGGCGGGTTGGGTTGGGAAGCGGGATGATTTGGGGAGGGAAAAAGGTGGGATTGGAGGTGTCGATGCGTAAGCGAATGTGGAGAGCAAAAGCCGTTTGCAATCTGGAGAGAAGCCCGCATTGTCCGGGTTCATGGCCAGCGCAAATATCGTTGAACTGACGTCGAAGAACTTCAAGGAGCAGGTGCTCGATGCGACGGGGGTCGTGTTGGTAGATTTTTGGGCGGAGTGGTGTGGACCGTGCAAGATGATTGCTCCGGTGTTGGATCAGATTGCGGATCAGCATGTGGGTAAGGTGAAGATCACGAAGGTGAATGTGGATCATGCGTCGGATCTTGCCGCGCAATTCAACATTCGGTCGATTCCGACGCTGTTAATTTTTCAAGATGGAACGGTCAAGGATCAGTTGGTGGGGGTGCTTCCGAAGAAGGTTCTGGAAGAGAAGCTTGGTTTGACGGCCTGAGTGAGGAGGTCTCCCAAGGGTTAAGGTTGGGGGGACGGCGTTTGTGGCGCTGGAGTTGGAGGTTTCGGTGGAGCGACAGGTTGCGGAGCTCCGGGACGGGGCGAGCGTGGTCTGGTCGGCTCCAGTGAGTACTTCCCGGGTGGGGACGGGTTGTGAATCGGGCAGTTGGCGGACGCCGACGGGCCGCTTTACGGTGGCGGAGAAGATCGGGGACGGGGCTCCGCTGGGGGCGCGGTTTGTGGGACGGGTTTGGACGGGGGAGGTTTGGCAACCAGGACATCAAGTTGAGGAGGATTGGGTGCTGACGCGGATTTTGTGGTTGGATGGGTTGGAAGCGTCGAATGCGAACACGAAGGAGAGGTATATTTATATCCATGGGACCAATCACGAGGAAGAGATTGGGGTGCCGAGCAGTCATGGTTGCATTCGGTTACGTAACCGGGAGATGTTGGAGTTGTATGAGCGGGTGCCATTGGGGATGGTGGTGAGGATTGAGTGAGGTGAGAACGGGGATGTTACCGAAACGTCACACGAATTGACTTTTCAGGTGCTTATTCACAAGTTATTCACAGGCTAGATTCCGTGAAAAAGGCGTTAATCTTTACGGCTGGGTTCGGTGAGGGGCATAACACGGCGGCACGTAATATTCGGGATGGGCTGGAGTTTGTGGGAGGAGGTGAGGTGCAGGTGGAGGTGGTGGATTTGTTTGATGATTGTTATGGGCGGCTGAATGACATGGTTCGCTCGGCGTATATTACGGCGATTAATCGGACGCCCAAGTTGTGGCAGGGGATTTACGATATTTTGGATCAGACGTCGGTGGTGGAGAACAATTTGATGGCCTTGTCCCGGATGAAGAAGGCCTTGGATCAGTTGCTGCGTGAGGCGCAGCCGGACATCGTTTGTTCGACTTATCCGTTGTATAATTATTTGATTGAGGAGTTGTTTGAGAACGGGCGGGAACGGACGTTTTTGCAGGTGACGATGGTGACCGATTCGATATCGGTGAATTCGTTGTGGTATCGGGCGAATAGTGATTTTTATTTGGTGCCGAACGAGGACACGGCGAAGGTGTTGCGGCAGGCAGGGGTGGCGGAGGAGAAGGTTCGGGTGCTGGGGTTTCCGGTGCAGTTGGCCTTTGTGCAGGAGGAGTCGCGGCCGTCGTTACCCCCGCCGGGTCCGGACCAGCCGCCACGGGTTCTTTATATTATCAATTCGGGAAAAAGCAGGGCACCGAAGATTGTGGAGCAGTTGTTGGCGTTGCCGGAGATTCGACTGACGGTGACGGTGGGTCGGGATGCGAAGTTGTATCGGGAGATTTTGTTGCTGACGGAGGCGGCTCGGGATCGGGTGGAGGTGATTGGATGGACAACTCAGATGCCAGAGTTGTTAATGTCGCATCATTTGGTGATCAGCAAGGCGGGGGGAGCGACGGTGCAAGAGGCCATTGCGGCCGAGTGCCCGATGGTGGTGAATCAGGTGGTTCCGGGACAGGAGGAGGGGAATTACGAGTTGTTGCGACGGAATCATTGCGGGGTGTTGGCAGAGAAGCCGAAAGATGTGGCGGCGTGGGTGGAGAAGGCCTTTGCGGGGGAGGCGGCGTTGTGGCGGGTGTGGAAGAAGGGGTTGCGGGAGATTTCGGTGCCCGACAGTTCGGTGCGGATTGCGCGGTTTTTGTTGGATCATTCGGCACCAACGAACATTCCTCCGGATCGTTTGATTCACTGGAATCCGCCGGTGGCCAGGTTTCAGGGGAGGAATGCCCCGCCGGGTGGCGAGCAGTTGTTGCTGGTGGATTTGCACACGCACACGACGTTTTCGGATGGGAAGCTGACGGCACGGGAGCTGGTGGATTTCTATGGGCAGCGCCAGTTTGATGTGCTGGCGATCACGGACCATATTGCGGGGAGTGAGCGGTTGCTGGGGAGGGTTTGTAATTTAAGTGGATTGGTGCTGCCGTTTGCGCAGATCGAGGAGTATTTTGAGGTGTTGGCGCGGGAGCGGAGGCGGGCGTGGGATAAATATGGGATGTTATTGTTAACGGGGTTGGAGTTTAACAAAGATGGGTTGGGTCCGAAGTCTTCAACTCATTTGTTGGGGGTGGATTTGAAGGAGCCGATTGATCCTTCGCAAGATTTGGACTCGATTATCCATGCCATTCACGGGCAGGGCGGCTTGACGATTGCGGCCCATCCGCATTTGATCAGTTCAGCGTGGGGTAAGAATACGCTTTATTTGTGGGAGAATCAGGAGAAGTACACGCCGTTGATTGATGCTTGGGAGATTGGGAACCGCGACGATTTGTTTAATCCGATTGGTCTGAAGCGGTTGCCCTTCATTGCCAATAGTGATTTCCATAAGCCGAAGCATATCCGATCTTGGAAAACGGTTTTGTTTTGTGAGAAGGATCCCGAGGCAATCAAGGCGTGTATTCGGGCCAACCGCGATATTGCGATTACGCTGTACCGGGATCATTTATTTGCCCGGGGCGCGCATCGACCGCTGGTGGAGGAGCCGGTGGCGGCCGAGCCGGAGGTGGCGTGGGGACGTGAGGCGGCCTTTGCTCCGGCGGCGCGGACGGCTTGAGGTGCGGTTATTTTTTCCGGCCGAAACCGGGGAGGAGTTTACCGACGGCGAGGTGATGGAGACCGGCCATGCCGAGGACGAGAATACCGACGGCGGTGCCGGTGATGGGGGTGGGAACGGCGGCGAGAACGCCGAGGAAAAGGGCGATGGCACAGGCACGGCCGTTGGGATCGCCGCGGATGAATTTTTGGATGAGGAAGGTGATGGTGCCGACGGAGAGGAGGCTAAGGAAAATGACGGGAATGAGGAAGCCGGCGACCTCCGGGAGGGTCCAGACGAGGTCAACAACGACCATGCAAATGGCGGCGAGGGGATGAATGAGGGGCCCTTCAGGCCGAGGGGTCTGGGGGGCGGCGTCGTCAACCAGCTCGGGTTGGAGAATTTTCGGGTCCGCCATGAGGAAGAGGTTAGCCTCGGGCGAGGGAGGGGGCAAATTAATCCTTGCCGGTGAAGCGGCGGCGACGTTCCCGGAGGGCGGCCTGGTCGCGGAGGTGGTTCAGGTAGGAGGGGCCGAAGAAGAGGAGGTAGTTGGCAATGGAGCCGAGGATGACCAAGCGGTTATCAGCACCGAAGAGGAGGGCGAGGGCGAGAAATCCAGCATAGATGATGGCCAGCCACCGGGCCTGAACGGGCAGGACGAAAAAGAGCATGATGGTCATGGTGGGGAAGACGGTGCCAAACGGGAGGATG
>JBDNCR010000055.1:0-8235 GCA_046719555.1 Verrucomicrobiia bacterium
GCCGATTTCGGCAAAAGGGGCGGTTTCGATGGTGCCGGAGTCCCGGTGAACGATCATGAGTCGGGAGGCATCCCGTCGGTCCGCTGGACGAGCCGCGATGAGGTCGTCGGGAAGGTCGAAGAGGAATTCAGATGTTTTCACGCGGGGGAGCGCAGTGGGCGGGGCCAACGGGCCAGCAGCGACCAACCGAGGCCGCTGCGGCGGGCGAAGAGCCAGAGGCCGATGAGGCCGAAGAGGACCACGGTGTTCCAGGCGGCCAGGGGCGGGCTGAGCCGCTTGCCGGTGCCGAGGGCGAGGGAGAGGTTGAACCAGACCTGGAAGGCAAAGAGGATGAAGATGCAGTTGAAGACGGAGGCGGCGACGTTTCGGCGGGTGTGACCGGTGCCGAGGGCGAGGGCGAAGAGGGCAAGCACGGGAGGCATGAGGGGGTAGGCGAGGCGGTAGTGATGCTCGGTGTCGTAAGGGGCCATGCGGGCGGGAGAGCTGCGATAGTCGGACCGAACGAAGGTGGCGAGGTCGTGCCAGGGCATGATTTCCGGGGGACGCAGAACGGCGACGAGTTCGCGAGGGCGAGTGGAGAGCTCGGGGAGGGTGAGGATGTCGAGATCGACGGGGTCGAGGGCGTTGCCATTGGTGCGGTAGTCCACGCGCCGGACGTTCTCGAAGGTCCAAGCGGTTCCATCGAATCGACCGGTGCGGGCGAAAATTTTGAAGTGGTCGCCGCCTTCGGGTCGGGGGACGAGGATTTCGGCTTGGCGGATTTCGTTGCGATCGACGTTGACTTGTTCGATATACCAGATGGTGGCGGTGGCGGGGTCCCGAAAGACGACGTTGCGGTGGATTTCCTCGCCGCGGTCGCGACCGGTTAGTTCGTCTTCCATGGATTCGCGGCGGTCTTCGGCGCGGGGGGAGAGGTCGTGGAAGAGGTAGTATTGCAGGCCGGAGATGGCGAAGCCGAGAAGGATGACCGGGAATCCGATGCGGAGGAGATGGACCCCGGCGGCTTCGAGGGCGACGATTTCGCGGTGTTGAGCGAGGGTGGTGAGGGTGAAGAGGGAGGCTCCGAGGAAGGCGACCGGGAGGATGAGCTGCAGGACCTTGGGCAGTTGAGAGGCGTAGAAGCGGAGGATGAAGGGGAGGGTGGCTTGGGCTTGGATGAGGTCGGTGAGGGAGTCGAAGAGATCATAAACCAGCCAGAGGAACATGAGGGCGGCACAGGCGAAGAGGAAGGCGCGGAGGAGTTCCGCGGTGACGTGACGGGTGATGAGGCGCATGGAGAAGGGATCGGGGGGCATTCCGTTTGAGACTGCCCAAGGAGAGATGATATAGAGGGCTGGGCGAATCAGGAAAATAAGAAACCTCCGAGAGCGGAAGGAAAGGAGATGTGCCGGGGCTGGACTTCCGCCTGGGCCGGTTCAAGCTGGGGGGGTGAGCATGGTGCAGGAACAGTTGGAGCAGTTGAAGGCGGCGGTGGAGGCGAGTGCGGCGTTGGTGCCGCAGTTGGAGGCGTTTTTGCCGCGGCTGCGGGCCGATGTGCAGGCAGGGGCGAAGGTGTTGAGTTGCGGGAATGGGGGTAGTGCGGCGGATGCGCTTCATTTGGCGGAGGAGCTGGTGGGGCGGTATCGAATGGATCGGAAGGCGTTGCCGGGGATTGCGCTGTGCGGAGATCCGGCGGCCATGACCTGCATTGCCAATGACTGGTGTTATGAGGAGGTTTTTGCCCGGCAGGTGGAGGCGCATGGGCGGTCAGGGGATTGGTTTTTCGGGATCAGCACGAGTGGGAATTCGGAGAATGTGCTGCGGGCGATTCGACGGGCTCGGGAGCTGGGGCTGGTGACCGTGGCGATGTTGGGGAAGGACGGGGGGAGGGCGAAGGGTTTGGCGGAGATTGAGTTGATTGTTCCGTGCCATATCACCGCCCGGGTGCAGGAGATCCATACCTGGATCATTCACGTGATTTTGGAGGAATTGGAGCAGATTACCTGAGGGGAGTTTAAGGGGGTGTGGCGATGAAGGTGGCGGTTTTCAGCACGAAGGATTACGACCGAACGGCGCTGGCTGAGGCGAATGCGGGGGGGCATGAACTGGTCTTTTTTGAGGCGGCGTTGAATGCTCAGACCGCCCCGGTGGCAAAGGGGTATGAGGCGGTGTGTGTTTTTGTCCATGATGAGGTTGATGCCGAGGCGGTGAAGATTTTGGCGGGGGGCGGGGTGCGATTGGTTGCGTTGCGGTGCGCGGGGTTCAATAATGTGGACTTGGCAGCGGCGCGGGAGGCGGGGCTGACGGTGGTGCGGGTTCCGGCGTATTCGCCCCATGCGGTGGCGGAGTTTACGGTGGGTCTGATTTTGGCGCTGAACCGGAAGTATCATCGGGCCTACGCCCGGACCCGAGACGGAAACTTTTCGATTGATGGGCTGCTCGGTTTTGATCTGCATGGGAAAACGGTCGGGGTGATTGGCACGGGCAAGATCGGGCTGGAGGTGGTGCGGATTCTGGCGGCGTTTGGCTGCCGATTGCTTGGATATGATCAGCATCATTCGGAAGAGGCGGTTCGTTTGGGTCTCGAGTATGTTGCCCTGGGACGGATTTGGGAGGAGGCGGATGTGATCACGTTGCATTGTCCGCTGTTGCCGGAGACGCATCATCTGATTAGCGGTCCGGTGGTGGCGCGGCTGAAGCCGGGGGTGATGCTGGTGAATACCAGCCGTGGCGGCTTGGTGGATGCGGTGGCGGTGGCGGAGGGGATCAAAGACGGGAAGATTGGGGCGTTGGGGTTGGATGTTTATGAGGAGGAAGAGGGGGTCTTTTTTGAGGACTGGTCGGAAACGATTATCAACGATGATCTTTTGCTCCGGCTGTTGGCCTATCCCAATGTGTTGATCACCAGTCACCAGGCGTTTTTTACCCGGGAAGCTTTGGGGAACATCGCGAGGACCACTTTGGGAAACTTGGATGAGTTTGCGGCGACGGGGCAGTGTCGGAACCGTCTGTAAGGTCGGGGCGGGAAGACGCTTCGGGTAACATTTTGGCAACAGCGGCATGTGGCCGCTTGTAAGAATTGGCTGGAGCTGCCTAGCCTACCCGCATGTCCGAACTTACCCCGTTCCGTTCGTCGTTGGACAACTCCAAAGATGCGATCAAAAAGGCGATTTTGGATCATCTCAAGTTTACCTTGGCTCGTGATCCGACAACGGCGACGCAGCGGGATTGGTGGATCTGTGTGGCCAAGGCGGTGCAGGACCGGATCATTGAACGAATGATCGCGACGATGGAGGTTCATCATCGGGAGAACGTGCGGCGGGTCTATTATCTATCGCTTGAGTTTTTGATGGGTCGGCTGCTGTCGAACAACATCTATAATGCGAACATTTATCGAGAAACCGAACAGGCGGCGGCGGAATTGGGGCTCTGCCTGGATGATATTCGCAACGAAGAATACGACATGGGGTTGGGGAACGGTGGTTTGGGCCGGTTGGCGGCTTGTTTCTTGGATTCGCTGGCCACGCTCGACCTGCCGGCCATCGGTTACGGGATTTATTACGAGTTTGGCCTGTTCCGTCAGGAGTTTCATCACGGTTATCAGGTGGAGTACCCGGATGATTGGAAGGCGTTTGGGGTGCCGTGGCAGATTGTTCGTCCGGAATATGCGCAGACGGTGCATCTGTATGGGCGGGTGGAGAATGTTTTCGATGATCGCGGCAATTACGTTCCTCGTTGGGTGGATTTCAAGAGAGTGGTGGGGATTCCGTATGACATTCCCATTGCGGGGTATGGGACCAACACGGTCAATTTTCTGAGGCTGTGGGAGAGTCAGGCTCCAACGAACTTTGACTTTTATGCGTTCAACGCGGGCGGCTATGAGGAAGCGGTCCGGGACAAGACGTGGTGCGAGACGATCTCCAAGGTTCTTTATCCGAATGACAAGACGGAGAACGGAAAAGAGCTGCGTCTGGTGCAGCAGTATTTCTTTGTGGCGTGTTCGCTGAAAGATATCATTCGGCGTTTCCAGAAATTGAACCAGGACTGGAATGATTTACCGCGGAAGGTGGCCATCCAGTTGAACGACACCCATCCGGCGGTGACGGTGGTGGAACTCTTGCGCATTTTGCACGATGACGAGGGGTTGCCGTGGGATCAGGCGTGGGACCTGGTGACGCGGACGCTGTCTTATACCAATCACACGCTGTTGCCTGAGGCGTTGGAGAAGTGGAGTGTGCCCTTGTTTGGGCGGGTTTTGCCGAGGCACTTGCAGCTGATTTTTGAGATCAATAAGCGGCACTTGGAGAAGGTGGCAGAGATTTGGCCGGGCGACGCGGGGAAACTCCGGGATCTGTCCTTGATTGAGGAGGGACCGGTGCAGATGGTCCGGATGGCGCATCTCTCGGTAATTGGCAGCCACCATGTCAACGGGGTGGCCGCCCTGCACACCGAGCTGTTGAAGAAGAATTTGTTCCCGGAGTTCGACGCCATGTTCCCCGGCAAGTTTGTCAACATGACCAATGGGATCACCCCACGGCGCTGGTTGCAGGCGGCCAATCCGCGGTTGAGCGAATTGATCAGCTCCAAGATTGGTGATGGATGGATTCGGGACCTGGACAAGTTGAGGGAACTGGAGGCGTTCGCGGACGATCACGGGTTTCTCCATGCCTTTATGGAGGTCAAGCGGAAGAACAAGGTCGAGCTGGCCCGGATCATTCGGATGGAATGTGGAGTGGAGGTGAGTCCGGATGCGATGTTTGATGTGCAGATCAAACGGCTGCACGAATACAAACGGCAACATCTGAATCTGCTCCATATTTTGGCGCTCTACCGACGCTTGTTGCAGAATCCGGATTTGGAGATGGAGCCGAGGGTCTTTGTTTTCGCGGCGAAGGCTGCGCCGGGCTACGACTTGGCCAAATGCATCATCAAGGCGATCAATGCGGTCGGGGCCAAGATCAATTCCGATCCGCGAATCAAGGATAAGCTGAAGGTGGCCTTTTTGCCGAACTACCGGGTGTCGCTGGCTCAGCGAATAGTGCCCGCGGCCGATCTATCCGAACAGATATCGACCGCGGGGAAGGAGGCCTCGGGAACGGGCAACATGAAGCTGGCGCTCAACGGGGCGCTGACGATTGGAACGCTTGACGGTGCCAATGTGGAAATCCGGGAGGAAGTGGGAGACGAGAATATTTTTATCTTCGGGATGACGGTGGATGAGGTGGAGCAGCTGCGCGCCAAAGGCTATCGGCCGAGGGATTTTTACGAGCAAGATCCGGAACTCCGGGCGGTGGTGGACTGGGTGGGCTCGAACTATTTTACGCCGGACGATCCGCAGGGGGTGCTGGCACCACTTCAACATAGTTTGTTGGATGGCGGGGATCCGTTTATGGTTCTGGCAGATTTCCGGGCCTATTCGGATGCCCAGGCGCGGGTCAACGATGCTTACCGGGATCGGATGCGTTGGGCGCGAATGGCCCTACTGAACACGGCGCGGGTCGGTAAATTTTCCAGTGACCGAACCATCCGAGATTATGCCCGAGTGATCTGGAATCTCGAACCGGTTCCGGTGCCGTAACCACTAGGGCGAGGTGGTCTGGATGGTGCGGTTTCCCAACGGCCTGGGTGGATGGAAACTTTAGATGAGTGAAGCAAGAAGATGTTGCACTTCGGTCGGAAGTGGCGGAGGTTCTCCCCTCTTTAATTGAATCTCATGAGTATTCCCCTTCTTCAACGTGTTTATTGGACCACCAGTCTTTTTCTGATTGGAACGTTTCTTCTAACGGTGATCGCCGTGCCGATCTACATCTGGCACTTTGGCCTGAGCTGGTTTCAGGTCGGTTTGTATTTGGCATTCACCATAGCCACCGGGATCAGCATCACTTTGGGCTATCACCGGCTATTCTCGCATTTGACCTTCAAGGCGTCGTGGCCGGTGAAGGTCTTTACGCTTCTGTTTGGGGCGGCGGCGTTTGAAAGTTCGGCCCTGACCTGGTGCGCCGATCATCGGCGGCATCACAAGCATGTGGATCACGACGATGATCCCTACGATATCAACAAAGGTTTTTTTCATGCGCACATTGGCTGGCTCTTGTTTCGGCATGGTCCCGAGACGCCGCTGACCTGGGTGCGGGACCTTCAGAACGATCGGCTCCTGCGGTGGCAACATCAGTATTATGTGCCGATTGCGGTGGCGATGGGGTTTGGGTTGCCGACGTTAATTGGCTGGCTGGTGGGAGGATGGGAAGCGGCCTTGGGCGCTTTCCTCATTGCGGGCACCGCACGGATTGTGACGGTGCATCACATGACCTTTTGCATCAATTCGCTCTGTCATTGGGTGGGCCGCCAGCCCTACTCGAGCCGGTGCTCGGCTAAGGACAGTCACCTGATGGCGTTTTTCACTTTCGGTGAGGGTTACCACAACTTCCATCACGAGTTTCAACACGACTACCGGAACGGGATTAAACCGTGGCACTTTGATCCGACGAAATGGACGATTTGGCTTCTGGCCCGCCTCGGTTTGGTCAAGGATTTGCGTCGGGTGGCCGAGGACAAGATCCGTAAGGCGGAGGAGGCGGAGCGGTTGCGTCGCCGGAATCCGGGTGCGGCGGCGGTCGTGGCCGGGGCGGTGGAGGCGGCAGCGGGAGTTGCGGATGCTGCGGCGGAAAGTGTCGCGGCGGTCAAAGCCGCGATCGCCGGTGACGCGGAAAGGCCGCTGAACGTCTCTGAGAATGGCTAGGGCCTGGGCTGGGCCAGCCGAGTGGATTCACCTTCGGACCGGGCGATGACGACGGCGGCGGCGGTGTCGCCGAGCACGTTGGTCATGGTGCGGGCCATGTCCAAGAGCCGGTCGGTTATCATGAGGACGCCGATGGCTGCGGCAGGGACGCCAATGACGTTGAGAATGATGACAATGGCCACCAGGCTGGCGGCGGGAATGCCCGCTACGCCAATGGAAGTGGCCACAGCGAGGAGGACGGTGGCGACCTGGACGCCAAGGGTCAGTTCGAGTCCGTAGGCTTGGGCGAGGAAGAGGACGGCAACGCACTCGTAGAGGGCAGTGCCGTTCATGTTGACGGTGGCCCCCAAGGGAACGACGAAATGGGTGACTTCTTTGGAAACGCCAGCCCGGCTTTCCAAGCAGGAGAGGGTGGCAGGGAGGGTGGCGGAGGAGGAACTGGTAAAGAAGGCGGTGAGAAGGGCGGGGCCGACGGCGCGAAAGTGTGCGACGGGGGAGACGCCGGCCAAGCCCCAAAGGAGGAGGGGCATGACGAGAAAGGAGTGGAGGGCCAGGGCGAGGATGACGGTGAAGAAGAAACTGGCCATGGGAGCGATGGCTTCCCAGCCGGTGGTGGCCGCGACTTTGGCCACCAGAGCGAAGGCGCCGACGGGCAGAAATTTCATGATCCAGGTGGTCAGGAGCATCATGACTTCGAACAGACCGGCGATGAACTGCCGGACGATCGCGGGGTTGGGCCCTTCGGCTCGGTTGAGGAAGATCCCAAAAAGGACTGAGAAAACGATGAGGGCTAGGAGGGCCCGGTTATCGGCGGCGGCAGCGAGGATATTTTCAGGGACGGCGCGGTGGAGAATCATGGCGACCTCCGCCAGGCCCCGGCCTTCCATGGCCTGGCGGGTGGTGTCGGCCAGAGGGGAGAGGGTCAGGAGGTCGCGGGCGGGTTCGCCATGAACCAGACCGGGTCGGATGAGGTTGACGCAGACCAGGCCGATGAGAACAGCCACCAAACAGGTGCCCAAGTAGAAAGCCACGGTCTTCGAGCCGAGGCGGGCGAAGGAGGTGCCACTTTGCATGGAGGCGAGGCCACTGGTGACCGCAGCGAAGACCAGGGGAACGGTGATCATTTTGAGGGCGTTGAGGAAGAGGTTTCCGACGTAGTCGAAGGCGTCGACCCATTGGAGACCGAAGACGGCACCCTCAGGACCGACCCAAGCGCCGAAGGGGATGGCCAACAGGAGGGCGAGGAGAATCTGGGTGGGCAAGGAGAGGCGCAGCAGCCTGGTCATGACCCGCATTCAAGCTGGAAGGCGGGTGGGAGAAAACCCTAAAGCCGATCTTCCTCAGGAGGGATGGCTGGGGGCGGGGAGCCGACGCGAGTCAGGAGCGGTTGCGGTGGTTGGACCAAAACTCGGCTAGGGCCGCTCGGAGCTCTTTGGTGTTGCGGACCGGCCTCGGCTGCCAGGTGTCGGGAAGCAAGCGGCGTGAGGGCTCATCGAGATATCGATCATCAATCAGGA
>JBDNCR010000056.1:0-8233 GCA_046719555.1 Verrucomicrobiia bacterium
TCCCCCATCTCACCACGAAAAGGCATCGTCCTCGCTGGCGGTTCCGGAACCCGTCTCTACCCCCTCACCCTCGCCGTCAGCAAACAGCTCATGCCGGTCTACGACAAACCGATGATCTATTACCCCCTATCCGTTCTCATGCTCTCCGGCATCCGTCAGATCCTTCTCATCTCCACCCCCAACGACCTCCCCCTCTTCCAACGGCTCTTGGGCGACGGCTCCCAATTCGGCATCCAACTCGACTACGCCGAACAACCTCGGCCCGATGGCCTGGCCCAGGCCTTCCTCATCGGAGCCGACTTCCTCCGCGGCGCACCTGCAACCCTCGTGCTCGGCGACAACCTCTTCTACGGAGCCGAACTCCCCAAACTCCTCCGCACCGCTGCCTCCCGCCCCTCCGGAGCCACCATCTTCGGATACCGCGTCGCCAACCCCTCCGCCTACGGCGTCGTCACCTTGAACGCCGACGGGCAAGCCCTCTCGCTTGAGGAAAAACCGGTCACTCCCAAGTCCGACTTCGCCATTCCCGGCCTCTATTTCTATGACTCCACCGTCGTCGCTCGCGCCGCCCAACTTCGCCCCTCCCCTCGCGGTGAACTTGAAATCACCGACCTCAACCGAACCTACCTCGACGATCACCAACTCCACGTTGAACTGATGGGACGCGGCACCGCCTGGCTCGACACCGGCACCCACGAATCCCTCCACGAAGCTGCCGAATTCGTCCGCGTCATCGAAAAACGCCAAGGCCTCATGATTGCCTGTCTGGAAGAAATCGCCCTCAAACGGGGTTGGATCAGCACTGAAACCCTCACCACCCAAATTCGGCTCATGGGCAAATCCTCCTATGCGGACTACCTCCGCAAACTCAACCCCTAATCCCTCCCGATCACCCTCGCACCTGCCCACTGCCCCGAGCCACATACTTATACGAAGTCAGCTCCTCCAAAGCCATCGGGCCCCGCGCGTGAATCTTGTCGGTGCTGATCCCAATTTCCGCTCCGAACCCAAACTCAGATCCATCGGTAAATCGGGTCGAGGCATTCCAATAAACCACTGCCGAATCGACCTCCGCCAAAAACCTTTCTGCCACGGCCCGGTCCGACGCCACAATCGCATCCGAATGATGCGAGCCAAACCTCTCCAGGTGATCGATTGCCTCTTCCAAACCCTCAACAATCCGCACCGCCAAAATCAGATCCAAATACTCCGTGGTCCAATTCTCCGGGACCTTTAGCGGCCGGCCAACCAGCGCAGACACCTCCTCATCTCCGCGTAACTCTACCCCGCGCTCCATCAAAGCCTTACCCAAACGGGGCAACAAAGCCTCGGCACACGCCCGATCAATCAACAACGTCTCCACAGCATTGCACACTCCAGGCCGCTGACACTTCGCATTCACCACAATTGCCTCCGCCATCGCCGGATCTGCCGACGCGTGAACATACACCTGGCACACCCCATGATAATGCTTGATCACCGGCATCCGGGCATGCCGCACCACCGTCTCGATCAACCCCTGGCCACCTCGCGGAATCATCAGATCGATAAACTGCTCCATCTCGCACAAAATCGGAATCGCTTCCCGATCCGTCGTCGGCACCAGCGACACCACTTCCTCCGGAGCTCCAAGCCCCCGACAGGCCGCCGCCACCGCCCTCACCAAAGCACAATTCGACTCAAACGCCTCCGATCCACCCCGCAGGATCGTTGCGTTTCCCGCCTTCAAACATAAAACACTCGCGTCGATCGTCACATTCGGACGGGACTCATAAATAATGCCAATCACCCCAAGAGGAACCCGCACCTTCTCCAACGCCAACCCGTTCGGCAACGTCCACGCCTTCATCCGCTCTCCCACCGGATCGGGAAGCGCAAGCACTTCCTCCACCCCCCGAATCATCGCATCCAGTCGCTTCTCCGTCAGCGTCAACCGGTCCAACAACGCCGCCGACAACCCCTGCTGCCGCCCCCGCTCCACATCCCGCCCGTTCGCCTCCGCAACCTCGCGCCGGGCCCCATCCAAAGACCGCGCAATCGCTTCAAGTAGCCGACTCTTCTCCGTTGCTGTTGCCTTGGCCAGATAACGCGCCGCCGCCCGTGCCGGAGGTCCCATCCGCACAATCTGATCTCGTAGCCCGCTCACCGTTTTCCTTTCATCTTTTCAAACCGGGTCCCTTCCCGTTCTCCCGCGGCCAACTTCAACAAAATCTTCGGGTCCCGCCCGTCGGCGATCACCATCGGAATCCCCTCCGCCAACATCATCTTCGCCGTCTCCAACTTGGAAATCATCCCACCCACCGAACGTTGGCTTTGGGTCGTCCCGGCATAGCCCTCAATCCTTTTATCAATCTGTGCCACATCACGGATCAGCGTCCCCGTTCCATCCGGTCGAGTTCGCAGCCCATCAATCGTCGACAAAATCACCAACTGATCCGCACCGACCAGCACCGCAATATGACCCGAAAGCCGGTCATTATCCCCAAACCGGTTCAACATCTCGATCTCCTCAAAAGCTAACGCATCATTCTCATTAAACACCGGAACGCAACAACCCATCCTCAGCAAATGCTCCACCGTGCGCTGCGCATTCGCATACAACGCCCGGCTGTCCAAATCCCAATACGTAATCAAAATCTGAGCCGTCACCAAACCTCGCGCTGCAAACGCCCGCTCATACGCATTCATCAACAACGGTTGCCCAATGCTCGCACAAGCCTGCAACGCCTCTCGTTCCTTCGGTCGCTCCGCCAACTTTAAGGCTGACATTCCCGCACTCACTGCCCCGGAGGAAACCAACACCACCTCAATCCCTTGCCCTACCAATTCCGCCAACTGCCCCACAATTCCATTCAACTGCGTCAGGTGAATCCCTCCCTCCCGTGTCAACAATCCGCTCCCCAACTTCACCACCCAACGCTGCCTTCCTTTGCGCTTCATCACATCCACCTCAAACCGTCAAACTGCCCATCGGGCTCCCCCGAGGCAAGCCCCGGAAGTTCCCTATCCCCTCAACGCGCTCCCGTCTCCGCCAGAATCTCTCCACCTCGGCTCCCTGGCATCGCACGCTCCACCGCCTCAGCCAAGGGACGGGGATAAAACCCGAGCCCAATCACCAACGCCACCAAAACCACCACCCCTGCCTTGAACATCCCGTCCACCTCCACCGCTCCACCCTGACTCGGCCCGTCCTGCCAATACATCGCCCGCACGATATTCAGATAATAATAAAGTGCCGCCACCGCACAAAACACCACCACCGCAAACAGCACGTAATCCCGCGCCTGCCAAGCCGCGCCCAAAATCCCCAACTTGCCCAAAAAACCCGCTAACGGAGGGATTCCTGCCATCGAGACAAACGCCACCGCCAACCCAAACGCCAACAACGGCGCTCGCCGACCTAACCCCGCATAATGCTGAATCTCATCCCCTCCCACCACCTCCGACAACCGCGCCACAATGAAAAACGCCAACAGCGCACTGATCACGTAAACCCCGAGATACATCAACACCGCAGCATTCCCCGTATCCGAATAACAAGCGAATCCCACCAAAATAAACCCGGCATGTCCGATGCTCGAATAACCCAGTAACCGCTTCAAATTCCGTTGCGGCAACGCCGCCAAACTTCCCACCACCATGGAAGCAATTGCCAAACCCGCGAAAATCGGTCCAAACACCGGCACCAGTCGATCGTCACGGAAAATGGCTCCCGACTCCGTAAACAAACGGATCAAAACCAACACCGCCGCCACCTTCGAACTCGTCGCCAAAAACGCCGTCACTGGCGTCGGAGCCCCCTGATATACATCCGGCGCCCATGCATGAAACGGCACCGCCGCCAGCTTGAACCCCAGACCAATCAACACCAAAACCATGCCAAACAAAACCCAGCTATTCACCGGGTTGACCATCAAATACTGAGCAATGCCCGTGAATGAAAGAGACTCCAATCCCCCATACAAAAAGGCCAGCCCATAGACCAAGAATGCGGTCGAAAGCCCTCCAATCACCAAATACTTAACCCCAGCCTCCAGGCTCTCCGTCCGGTCCCGCTGAAACGCCACCAGCACGTAAAACGAAATCGTCACCAACTCCAACGCCACAAACACCACAATCAAATCCGCCGCAGATGCCAAGAGCATCAACCCCACCGTCGTAAATAACGGGAAAACAAAAAACTCGCCTCGGGACAGCGGAAACCGTTTCGAATAATCCAGCGACATCCAAGCCACAAAAAACGAGACCACCAAAAACAACCGCTTAAACCACAACGCCAACTCATCACTCCGATACATCTCCTTCCACGACAGACCCTCCGCTGGCGGCACCAGCCAGGTTCCCACCAACACCACCGCCACCCCAACCATCGCCAGTTGCCCAATCCGCCGCGCCTCCATCCCGGCACCCCGGAAGGCTTCGACAATCAGCAGGCCGATCGCCCACACCAGCAACGGAAACTCAGGATTCATAAACCGGCACTTTCAAAAAGGCGGACCAGAGAAGGCTGCACCACCGAAGTGACCACCTTCGGATAAAACCCGATGGCCACCAGTCCAGCCCCCAACATCCAATACGGCCAACTCTCCCTCAACCCAGCGAAATCCCGCGCTCCCACCACCGAAGACGCCACCTCCCCAAAGAAAATATCCCGAGCCGCCCGCAACATATACACTGCCGAAATCACCACCCCCCACAACGCCAGGGCGGTGACCCAAGGCATGAGCGGCCAGGCCCCAAAAAAGACCAGCACCTCGCCCGCAAAATTTCCCAACCCCGGCAGCCCAATCGACGCCAACGCTCCGACCATGAACAAAAAGCACAGCGTCGGTGCCTTCGTTCCCAACCCCCCCATCTCCTTCAACGCCAGCGTTCCCGTCCGTTCACGTATGGCCGAAGCCAATCCAAACAACATCGCGGTGCTCAACCCATGGGCCACCATCAACACCACCATCCCCGTCAGCCCAATCATGTTCATCGAGACAAAGCCGAGGAACAAATAGCCCATGTGCATCACGCTCGAATACCCAAGCAACAAATCCAAGTTCTTCTGCGCCATCGCCACAAAACCAATGTAAAGAATGTTTCCCAACAACAGCACTCCCAACACCTGCGCATACCATTCCACACCATCCTGAAAGAAAGGAATCCCTAACCGGATCAACCCATAAAGGCCGAACTTCTTCAACACCCCCGCATGCAACATGGCCACCGGAGCTGGAGCCGACGCGTAACCTGCCGGGGCCCAACTGTGGAACGGCCACAGCGACACCAAAATCCCAAACCCCACCAACAACAACGGATAAATAATCTCCTGCCACTCCAAAGGAATCGGCCCCTCCATCACCTGCATGGTCTCCTGCAGTTCCACCAAATTGAAGGTCCGCAGTTCCGGCGGAAAAACAAAATAAAGCCCTAACAAACCCGCCAAGAGCACCAGACTGCCGAAAGCCAAATACAACGTAATCTGGGTCGCCGCGAACTTCCGATCGTGAGTCCCCCACACCCCAATCAAAATGAAGGTCGGAATCAGGGCCACCTCATGGAAAATGTAGAGGAAAAACAAATCCAGCGACAAAAACGCTCCCATCGCTCCGAAACTGATCAACAACAAACAACTGTAAAACTCGGTCGTCCGCCTCACCTCGGCCGGAGCCACCGCAAAGGCCGCCACCGACACCAAGGCTGTCAACAGCACCAGCGGCAAACTCACCCCATCCACCCCCACATGAAAATGAATGACAAACAAGTCATCCATCTCCATCACCGGCGTCATCGTCTGAAACTGATAACCACCCGCCCCTGCGTCATATCCCGCATACAAGGCCAAGGCCAGCAACAGATTCACCAACGCCGTTCCCAGAGCCACCTTCTTGGCCGGAAGTCCCGCGATCATCAACCCCAGCCCCGCCAACGGCACCAACAACAAAAATAAAGGCAGCGCGTTCACAAAATCGTTCTCCCGTTCACTGGCCCATCACCCCCATCACCAGCCACAACAGCACCGCCCCTACCCCCAAAATAAAGATCACCGCATACGCCTGGGCGTTGCCCCCCTGAAACAACCGCAGAATCTCCCCACCCACCGTCACCCCCGTCGCCAAACCTCGCACCACCAAACCATCCACAATCCATCGGTCCACCCACGACAACGCCCGCGCCACCCCCTGCTGAACCCCGACAAACACCCCCTGATACAACTCATCCAGGTAAAATTTCTTGGCGAAGACCTTGATCTCCACCGGATCCTTCTCCCGCCCTCCGTAAAGCTTCCACGCCAGGCCCACTCCCGCCAGCATCACCACCACCGACGCCACCTCTTTCCAACCCAACCCATGCGCCTCCAGCGGATCTCCCAAATAGGCCGGAACCCCCAACCATCCTCCCACCACCGCCAACACTCCAAGCACCACCAAAGGCCCCGTCATCACCCACGGAGACTCATGCGCATGACTCGCCTTCTCGGACCGGGCGGAACCCAAAAAAGCCACCGCTACCAAACGCCACATGTAAAACGCCGTCAAAAACGCCGTCGCCAACCCCACCCAAAACACAAAGACATTCCCCCGCTCATACGCCGAAGCCAAAATGGCTTCCTTGCTCCAAAACCCCGCAAACGGCGGACACGCAATCAACGCCAAGGTCCCTGCCAAAAATGTCAGCGAAGTCACCCGCATCTTTCCCCACAAACCGCCCATCTTCCAAATATTTTGCTCCTCATGCAGGGAATGAATCACTGAACCTGCCCCCAAAAACAACAACGCCTTAAAAAACGCATGCGTCGTCAAATGAAACATCGCCGCCCCCGTCGCCGCCACACCCACCGCCGCCACCATATACCCCAACTGGGACAACGTCGAATACGCTAAAATCCGTTTAATATCGTTCTGCTGCGTCGCAATCAGCCCGGCAAATGCCGCCGTCACAATCCCCACCGTCGCAATCACCTCCAACGCCCCCGGACTTAACTCCAGCAAGAAAAACACCCGACACAACATGTACACCCCCGCCGCCACCATGGTCGCCGCATGAATCAAGGCCGATACCGGTGTCGGCCCCTCCATCGCATCGGGCAACCAAACATGCAGCGGCAGTTGAGCCGACTTTCCCACACATCCCAAAAACAACCCAATCGCCATCCAAAACAAAACCTGTTCACCCACCCCAATCTCCCCACCCGAGACCGCCGCCTCCAACGCCACAAACCCCACCGACCCAAACACACCCCAGGCCGCCAAAATCCCCAACATGAACCCAAAATCCCCAATCCGATTCACCAAAAACGCCTTCTTCGCCGCCTCCGCCGCACTCGGTCGCGTAAACCAGAACCCAATCAGCAGGTAAGAACTCAGACCCACCAGCTCCCAAAAGATAAACATCATCACCAAATTGTCCGCCAAAACAATCCCCAGCATCGAAAACATGAACAGCGACAGCTTGGTGAAAAACCGGACAATCCCCGGATCCTCCGCCATGTAGCCCAGCGAAAACACGTGAATCAATAACCCCACCCCCGTCACCACCAACAACATCGCCCGCGCCAACGGATCGGTCATCGTTCCAATCGTCACCGTCAACCGAGCAAAACTCAGCCACTCCACCGGAGCCACCGCGTAATCCTCCGGCTGGAAAAACAACCACACCGCCGCTCCAAACGACACCGCACACGCCCCCACCGAAACCCCAAGTGCCACCTTCCGCATCGGATGCAGAACGAAAAAGTTCGCCACCGCCGCTGCCAAAGGTGCCAATAAAATAAGCCAGGTCATGTCCGTTAAAACTTCAACTGTGTCAACTCCGTGACCCGCGTCGTCTGACGCAGCCGGAACAGCGCCACAATCAACGCCAGCCCAACCGCCACCTCCGCCGCCGCCACCGTAATGATGAAAAACACCAAAACATTCCCATCCCCGGACGCCGCCGGTTGAAATCGATGAAACGAAATCAACGCCAAATTGGCCGCATTGAGCATCAACTCAATGCACATGTAAATCACCAGAATGCTCCGGCGCATCAACAACCCGGCCAGGCCAAGACCAAACAAAATCCCGCTCAACGCCAAATAATGGTTCAGCGTAATCTCCGTCAGCGCGTTCACTTGCCCACCTCCCGCCGACTCAGCAAAACCACCCCCACCGTCGCCACCAGCAAAAGCACCCCCGTAATCTCAAAGGGAAGCACATACCGATCAAACAACAGCCGCCCCAGATCCCCCGCCCCACTGGCCACCTCC
>JBDNCR010000057.1:0-8137 GCA_046719555.1 Verrucomicrobiia bacterium
TGGCTTGAACAAGCCGCCGTGCCGCCTCCTGCCACCGACTCAAGTTCACCAGTCGGGCCGTGCTCATCGTCGCCTCCCGGCCAACCCGGCAATCGTTCGCAGAATGATGAGGCCTGCGGCGAGCGACCCCCGCAGGTTGCCAGAGATTTTCGATTCTCCTGCCGGGCGCGGATAGGAGCGGACGGGGATTTCGGCAATGCGCAAGCCCTCTTCCACCGCCCGCACCTGCATTTCCACGGTCCAGCCAAAGCCGCGGTCGCGCATCCCCAGCTTTCGGAACGCGTTCACCCGGATGGCACGCTGCGGACCGAGGTCGGCAAACCGGCGGCCCCAGAGCAGGCGAATCAGCGTCGGGGCCAGCCAGTTGCCCAAACGTTGCGGGAAGGTCATCCGACAACGATCCTCGGGATGGGTGCGGGAACCGAGGATGAAATCGTGAGCGTCGGCCAATTCGGCGAAACGGTCGTAGGCATCGAAATCGTCGCTGGCGTCAGCATTGCAGAAGAGCAGCCAATCGATGTCCTTCGGGACCGTTTCCGCTCCGAGCCAGCAGGCCAGGCCGTAACCGCGGCCGCTGGTCTGGATGACCTCCGCTCCAGCGCGCCCGGCGACCTCCGCCGTCTGGTCGGTGCTGCCATTGTCCACCACGCGGATGTGGGTGAAGCCGCGGGTGCGCAGCCGACGCACCACATCACCAACGCATTCCTCCTCGTTGTGGGCCGGGATGATGACGAGGGTGCGGGCGGCGAACGCAAGGACTTTTTCGCCCGGGAGGTCCGAGAGCACGGAGTTCAGCTTCACCATGTTGTTATCCGGCGCGACCCCGACAGCTCGGCATGAGCTTTCCCTTTTCAGCAACAACTCCCGCCATCGCGACATTGACTGTTCGCTGCTGTCGTCGCCCGGTATTCCTGCCCTTTCGTCTCTTTCGGATGCCGCCGCGCGGTGCGGGAACAATCAAACGGCGCGGCCTGGTCCGCCGGGACCGGTTGAAGCGGATCGATGAAGTCGAAGGATCCGGCGTAAGGCGCCTTCTTGTAAAGATGATAGGTTTTGTCGCAGACGGCGTAGCGCACGCCGCGTTTCATCCGGTGGCCGTCGTCGTCGAGCACCTCTTTGAAGGGGCCGCGATAGATCACGGCCTGGTTCCGTTCGACACACGGGCCTTGCTTGCCCTTGTAAGCCCGCACGGTCATGGACCGGAATTCAATTCCCTCGACTGTGCGCCACGGCTGAATATCGAGTTTGAGAACTTCGATGCCGTAAAATCCGGCATCCTCAAAGGCTTGGAGGAAATCCTCCTCGGTCAGCGCGCCGGAGATGCAGCCGCTCCAGAGCTCGGGATCGTTCTGCAAATGGGCGGGCACGGGCTCATCGGCCACGATGTCGGAGATGACGGCGCGGCCACCGAGTTTGAGCACGCGGAAGATTTCACGAAACATGCGGGGCTTGGCCTCAGATTCGACCAGATTGAGCACGCAGTTGGAGACGACCACATCGATCGAATCGGAAGCCACCAGCGGATGCTTGATGCGCAGCTCGGCAGCCAATTCATCCGCGGCCAGAAAACTGGCGGCGTCGGTGATGGGACGTTTTTTGAGCTCGGCATCGAGCACCTCAAGATCCAACGCCAGATCTTGAATGCGGCCCTTGCGGAACTCGACATTGGCATAACCGATGGTGTTCGCCACCAAGGGCGCATTGCGCCGGGCCACTTCGAGCATGTCGTCGGTCATGTCAACGCCGATGACTTTGCCGGTCGGGCCGACGACCTGGGAGGCAATGAAGCAGATTTTCCCGGTGCCGGACCCGAGGTCGAGCACCGTCTCACCCGGGCGGAGATGCTTGGACGGATCGCCGCAGCCATAGTCACGTTCGATGACCTCAGCCGGGATGGCTTGCAAATATTGCGGGTCATAATCCACCGGACAGCACAGGGCCGGTTCTTGGGCTTTGGACGCGGCAGCGTAGCGTTCTTTTACGGATTGTTCGGTTTTCATAGTGGAGATGTTGTCACGGGAGGGATTCGGGATTCCGTTTATTCCCGGCGAATCTTTAAATACGGTTGCGGTTGCGATTTCAAGATAGGATCGGCCGCGCGTTCCTCGTAGATGCGGCTCCAGGTGGCTTGGTTCATGGAGCACATCGGGACCGCCTCCCATCGGCCATTTTGTTTCACCGCGCCCTTGAAGACGCAGGCGTCCAGCCGGGCTTTGATGACAGGGTCACGGTCGGCTCGGGCGACCATGGCGGCGTCCATGAAGTTGTGCATGCCGATGCCGACGGTGTGGGCGCGTCCGCGCAGAGCCGCCCAGAGAACGGAGGCGGGCAAGAGCCCGGCCCGCCATTGGCTGTAAACATATCGGCCCAATTCGAACCAGAGACCAGGGTTTTGGACCAACACGCCGAGGATGCGGTAAAAAGGCGTTCCAGCATCATCGTTCATCAGATGGAGTCCGCCGATGCGTTCAAGCAGCCGACCCATCATGGGGTCCCATGCCGGATCTTGCGGTAACAGCGGAACCATTTGGCCGCCGGGACGGGCCACCAGCACCGGGGCCCAGCTGTTGCAGTCGGGGTGACCGAAGATGGTGGCGTCGCGCCGGACCGGCCGCCCGATGCCTTCCTGGATTTGTTTCCAGACATCCTCGGGAGTGATGGGGCGGTCGGAGAAAAGGGTGCGCCCTGTATCCGCCTCAGGTTGGAAGCTGAGCAGTCTCCAGATGTGGGTCCGTTCGGCATCGGCGAGGAACCAGCGCACGATTTCGGAAACCCCGGAAATATTTTTTCGGGTGACCGTGCAGTTGTGGGCCAGTTCGAGTGGCAGGCCAGTCTTCCGGCGGATCGTGCGCGCCAACGTCGTGAACTGTTCCCGCAACGGGTGGAGATCGGCCTCGGACCTTACTTTTTGAATGGGATAGCCGTGCCGCCCCGCCTGGGTCATATCGATGTGGACCGCCATTTGGCGCAGTCCCCCTTCGACCACGAGGCGTTCGAGGAACCCTGGGTTTTCCATCAGCGTTTGGCCGTGGGTCATGAGCATGGGTTCAAGGCCCGTCTCTTTGGTGAACCGGATGATTTCCACCAACTCCTCCACCCGGCCCGCCCGCCAATAGGCGTCCGCCACGTCACCCCCGGTGATCTGGAGCCCGCCGCAAGGTCCTTGAAGGCGCCGATTGGCCAGGATCTGTTCTTTGGCCTGATCGAGCGACGGAATGGGAACTTCATTGGCGTTCTTGGGCAGATAGCAATGCGTGCAATGAAACGAACAGAAACTGGCTCCGGTGGTGAATCCGCAATGGGTGAGGTGTCGCCCGGAGATCTGATTCGGTGTTCGCAAGGCAGCCGGCAAAGCTGCCCAACGCTCCTGGAGATACCTCTGTTTTTCCCCTTCCAACGGGAAGCGGAAGGCTCGCCATCGCTTTGCCCAACGGTTTGGCTTCAAATTCAACGGGGCGTGCATGACGGCGTTCAGGGTGCGCGGTTGAGCGCCCAATCGTATTCCATGAAACTGAGCCGCACGTTGAGGGGCACCGGCTGCTTGGCATAGCGGTTGATGAACGGCACGACTCCCGGAGGCTCAAAATCTTTCCGGTACCACTCGAAGATTTTGGAAACCACCAACCGGTTATTCTCCAGCCGGTAGGCATGGGGCCCTGGCGTGGCCAGGAAATTCCGGGTGACCCGTTCGAGTTGTTGCTCCAGTTTTTGCGCCGTGAACGGTTCATCCAACAACGGCGGACACGAGGCGCTGGCACAGTTCAAAGCAAAGTGAACTCGGGGATCTTTGAAGACGGGAATGATCCGTTGTTTCTCCAGATGATTTAAGCTCATCCGCTCGCCAGCCACCTCAATTCGCCGCCCGGTGAACACCCCGAACAAGGGGGCGATGTCGCGCACACTCGCCACCGGGTAGGCCTTCAAGACCTCGTGCAACATCCAAACGTTGTAGGCGTTCAAAAGATAGGCCAGACGCCCTTCCCGGCTTTCAACCATCGGTCCCCGTGCCGCGATCGCCTGCGTGATTTGTTCCAGTTTGGTCACGTCCTCCGTCCGCGCGTGCCAGGCCTCGTAACGGACGCCGTCGGCCACCACGTATTTTTTCAAAAGCTGACCGTAGCCCTCTTCCCAGGGTTCCTGGACGGGGGAAGCCCAACCGGAAGGCAACACCGCCAGCAGTCCCATCAAGGCTGAGGCCGCCAAGGCCCGGGCCTTGACCTGGACCGCGTAGTAATCTCGATGCAAGCGCCACGGTGAGGCCCCAAGGCGGTAGCGGGCAAGTAGCCAAAGATTTCGCAGCGTGGTCTTCCACGGCCCCCGGCAGAGATGACGGCGCGGTGAGGAGGCAATCGGCGGATCCAACATCAACGGACCGTCCACTCGCCGCACCCGATCGGAAAATTCCACATCCTCCATCAGCGGGATGTCGGCAAAGCCGCCTTGAGCCCAAAAGAACTCCCGTCGGACAAACATCGACTGGTCGCCATAGATTGAGCCAAACCACTGACAATGCAGCCGCTCGGGTTTCTCCAGCCATCGCAAGCCCGGGTGGCGGTCGTCAAACTTCCGGTAAAACGCTCCCCACTCCCATCCCGCACAGCCGTTGGCTTCGGCCAAGGAGGCCACATGCTCCGGGGTCAAAACCGTGTCGATATGGTGAAACAACAGAATCTTGCCCCGTGCGACGGAGGCGCCCGCGTTCAATTGGGCCCCGCGCCCCACGGTTCGGGCCCGGACGAAGCTCACGCCGGGCAACTCCTCCACCTCGGTCGGCACCTCCATCTCCGGTGTCCCGGCCAGAATCAGTTCGGCCACACCTGGAAACTTCGCCCAAGCCCGGAGGAAAGCAACATCCAGCTCCTCCCGCTTCCAGACCGGAACGACCAGACTGATCGGAGGTTCGTTTGCTGATCGCGCCCCCTTGGCCTGGTCACGGTCCTCCGCGGGAGTCCCGGAAGCCGGTGGTTTCGATCGGACCGGACATGATGGCTCATCCATAGTCAACTCTTTCTCACAGTTCACCATGATTTACTCCTCCGGTCTCTTGATGGATGCACCGAAACCCAAAATTATTCCCAAATTTCGGATTCGCCGAATCCGCCCCCCCCCGAAACACGTAAAGTCGGCGTGCTCATGGATGTCAGCCGACGGTTCCGGGTCCCGCCGGATTCAGCCACACTCCCGGTCAGCTTTCCATTGCGACCCGGTTTGCGGTGCGCTTGGATTCCCCACGTGAAATCCGACGGCCCGACTCCCGAAAGCCGTGAGCGCGAGGATCGACTTCTTTCCGCCGCTGCCGCTGGAGATCACGCTGCCTTCACCCAACTCTACGACCTCGTGTCGCCGAGCATCTACTCTCTCGTGGTGGCTATGGCGCCAGATCACGCCACCGCCCGGGACTGTTTTCAGAAAACGATGCTCAAAGTGTGGCAACGCGCCCCCTCCTTCGACCCAGCTCGGGGCCATGCTTTCACCTGGATCGTCACCATCGCCCGCCGCACTGTGCTGGATCACCTCCGCCAAACCGGACGCGATTGGCAAAAAAACATCTCGTTCTTTCACGACCCGGCCTGCAACACCCGCCAGTCCCCCCCCACCGACGTCACGGCTCTCCAGGAAGAGATGGGCCGTGTCCGTGCCGCCCTTGCTTCCCTGCCCGAGGAACAATCCTCGGCTCTTGAAATGGCGTTTCTGCAAGGAATGACCCACGAGGCGATTGCCCAAACCACCGGCCAGCCTCTCGGCACGATCAAGGCGCGGATCCGGCGCGCGTTGATCAAGCTCCGCAACGACCTTCAATCGGGAGAGGCGCCATGACCGAGAAGCAAATCGACCTTCTCATCCAATACCTGCTCGACGCCGACTCGCTGGATGACCGGCAACGACGCGCCCTGGAAGCCTCGCTCCGCCACGACCCCGCTCTGGCCCAGGAGGCCCGGACGTTGGCCGATACCCTCGCTGCCCTGGGCCACGCTCTCCCCCCAGTGTCGCCGCCCGAGGATCTCCGCGCCAAGGTGCTGACCGATAGCGCGCGCTTGGCCCAACCATCGCCTGAACCGCCCACCCAACGCAGACCCACTCCCACCCGATGGTTGGTGTTGATCGCCGGCATCCTCATCCTCCTTGGCTTGGGCATCTTCATGACGCCCCATCCAGAAAGCCGCGAAACCCCGGTCACCGTGGACCGTCGTCCAGATCCCGTTCCCATGGAAGCCCAAAACGACGACTATGCCGGGGCCGCTGCCCAGGTTTTGTGGGACGCCACGAGTCGTTCCGGACGGTTCCAAGCAGAACACCTGCCCGCCCTGCCGACGGATCAAGTTTACCAAGTCTGGATTCTCGATCCTGGCAAGCCCCAGCCGATCCCGGCCGGTCTCATGCCCCATCCGGTCAGCGGGCCCGCCTCCGTAACCTTTGGCACCGATGAAGCCCTCACCGCCCCAGTTCGGATTGCCCTGAGCATTGAGCCTTCGGGGGGATCCCCCGCGCCGACCGGACCCGTGGTCCTGGTCAGCGCGGAGACGGGAGGGTGACGGCAACCGATCCGGTTTAACCCGATGGAATAAACCGGACGATCCATCCTCCGATTCTCACATGAGCCGCCACATTCTCATCATCGGCAATGGCGTGACCGGGGTGACCGCTGCGCGCCACATCCGGAAACGTTCCGCTGAGGATCGGATCACCATCATTTCGGGCGAGACCGACCACCACTTCTCCCGCACCGCGCTCATGTATATCTACATGGGCCACCTGACCTACCACGACACCAAACCGTATCCCGACGATTTCTGGCCGAAAAACCGGATTCATCTCAAGCGCGGTTGGGTACAGCAGATTGACCCGTCGGCCCACGCCGTGACGTTTGCCGATGGAACCGCTGAACCCTATGACGAGCTGATTCTGGCCACCGGGGCGCGGCCAAACAAATTCGGTTGGCCTGGCCAAGATCTCGACGCCGTGCAGGGGCTCTACTCCTATCAGGATCTCGAATCGATGGAGAAATACAGCCCGACAACGAAACGGGCGGTCATCGTGGGCGGCGGCTTAATCGGGGTGGAAGTGGCCGAGATGCTGCTAAGCCGGGGAATCGAAGTCACGTTTCTGGTCCGCGAGAAAGCCTTCTGGTCCAGCATTCTGCCCCTGCAAGAAGCTCAGTTGGTCGGACGGGAGATTCAGCGGCACGGGGTGGATCTTCAATTTGAAAGTGAACTTGCAGAAATCCTGCCCGACGCCCATGGCCGGGCTCGAGCGGTGGTCACCAAAACCGGCCAGCACATTGACTGCCAGATGGTTTTCCTGACCGCGGGAGTGAGCCCGAACATCGACTTTATTAAACCGTCGGGCATCGAGTGTGATCGTGGCGTGCTGGTGGATGAATTTTTCCGCACCAACACGCCTCACGTCTGGGCCGGAGGAGATTGTGCCCAACACCGCCATCCCCCGCCCGATCGTCGCCCTGTCGAGCAAGTCTGGTATACCGGAAAAATTCACGGGGAACACATTGCCGCCAACCTCTGCGGCGACGCGCGTCCCTACCAGCCGGGGATCTGGTTCAACTCGGCCAAGTTCTTCGACATCGAATACCAGACCTATGGCACCGTGCTGAACCGGGCCCGCGATCATGAGGAAGATTTCTATTGGGAACATCCCGCCGACGGAATCTCGTTCCGCCTCCGCTTTGACCGACACACCCATGCGGTCACCGGGGTCAATGTCTTCGGCCTGCGTCATCGTCATGCCGTCTGGGAGGCTTGGCTCGCCCGGAAAACGCCGGTTGGCGACGTGATGGCCGACCTCGGCGCGGCCAACTTTGATCCCGAGTTCTACCAGCAGCACGAGCCTGCCATCCGGGCCGCATTCAATCGAAAATTCCCCGAACACACCGTCCAACCCCGCACCGGCAAAGGGCTGTTTTCCAAATTCCTGAAAAACCTTCTTGCTCACCAAGGCAACCCGAACACGGAACTCAAGGCATGAAACCCAACCCCTCCTCGGTGAACTCCGTGGCTCGGTGTGCGTCACCTCAGCCATTCTCCAGCCCAAGAAATAACCTTTCGCTCACAGAGTCACAGAGGACACGGAGATGAAAGCTTCAGATAATCACCCCTCTGTGATCTCCGTGGCTCGGTGTGCA
>JBDNCR010000058.1:0-8128 GCA_046719555.1 Verrucomicrobiia bacterium
CCCCCCCCCCCCCCCCCCCCCCCCCCCCCCCCCCCCCCCCCCCCCCCCCCCCCCCCCCCCCCCCCCCCCCCCCCCCAGTTTCGCCTCTGGTTTGATTTACGGGTTGATGGAGCTGGGGGATCCGCAACGGGCGGTGGAGTTTGGGGCGGCGCACGGGGCCTTGGCGATGACGACGCCTGGAGATACCTCGATGGTTTCGTTGGCGGAGGTGCAAAAATTGGCCGGGGGAGGCGGGGCGCGGGTTGACCGTTGAGAGGGCATCGTCTTTGCTCGGGGGGTGATGGAGGGGATTTGGGTTCAGGCTGTGGATGTCGCCTTTTCGGCGGTGGTGCTCCGTATTTTGTTTGGGTGGCTGTTTTTGTATCGGCGGTTGGTGCGGTTGTTGGTGGTTTTGGCGGCGTTGTTGTTGACCGGGTTGGCGGTGGCGTGGTTGCGGTTGCCGTTTGCGTCGTTGTTAAGTTTGGTGTTGATTCCGCCGCTGGCGGTTTTGGCCTTCCTGGCTTTCTTGCCTGATTTGAACCGGATTTATCAGTCGGCGAGCCGGGGCCATGTGTTTGGCGGGAGGTTGCGTCAACGGCCCGAGATGGTGCCGGAGTTGTGCACGGCGGTGATGGATTTGGCGCGGCGCCGGATTGGGGCGTTGCTGGTGTTTCCGCAGCATGATCCGGTCGGGAGCTGGATTAGCGGCGGGGAGGATTTGGATGCGCGGTTTAACCATGCGTTGTTGGTGTCGTTGTTGAATCCGAATTGTCCGAGGCATGACGGGGCGGTGATTATTCAGGGGGAGCGGATTACGAAGGTGGGGGCGGTGTTGCCGCTGGCGTTGGCGGATGGGCGGGACAATGCGTTGGGGACCCGGCATTTGGCGGCCATGGGGCTGACGGAACGATGTGATGCGGATGTGTTGGTGGTCTCGGAGGAGCGGGGAACGATTTCGCATTCGCGTCACGGCAAGATTGGAGTTTTGCCTGCGGAGGATCGGGCTCAGTTGGAGGAGAGTCTGGCGACGATTCTGGGTCCGGAGACCGGCAGGAAACATCCAAGCCGTTTGGGGAATTTGTCGGGGATTTTGTGGGCGGTGGCGGTGGTGGTGGCCATGGTGGGGACGGTGGTGGCGACGCATGTGCAGCAACGGGCGGTGGCTCCAGCGGAGGTGTTTGGATCGCTGGCGTTGGCCGTCACGGTTCAAGACGTGGCCGAGCCGTTGTATGTGGAGTCGATTTCGGAGCCGACGGTGCGGGTGTTTGTCCGCGGGAATGTGGAACGGGCCTTGGCCAGTCCGCTCACGGCGGTGATTAGTCTGCGGGGGTATGGCAAGGGAACGGCGCGTTTTAATTTGCGTCCGGATATGATTGTGGGATTGCCGCGGGAGGTGGAGGTGGAGCGGTTTGATCCGGAGTCGGTGGAGGTGGTGTTGGCGGAGGCGCGGCGGTTGAATCTGCGCGTCGCGGCTCCGACGATTCATGGGGTGGGACCGGGGCTGGAGTTGGGGCCGGTTTCGTTTGCTCCGTCGCGGATTGAGGCGATGGTGAAGGATGGGCGTTTTCCGCGGACCGGAATCCTACCGACGCGACCGGTGGATGTGTCGGATGTGACCGAGCCGGGGCGGGTGGTGCGGCAGACCACGATTGATGTTCCGGGATCGATTCAGTCGCCCGAGGGTCAGCCATTGGGGCCGGTGGAGGTGACGATTGAGTTGCGGGCGGCGGGGCGCTAGGGAGGGTTAGCCGATCGTAGGGGTTTGGGGCGCTTGCCTAAATGGGTGAGGGGCGCAAGCTGATGGGGTCGGATGCGAGCGGCAAGGACGTTGCTGATGTGGCTGGTCGCCGGGTTGCCCTTGAGTGGGTTGGCGGGCGAGGGCGGTGTCCGTTTTCCGGTGGAGTCAATGCGGTTGCCGGTGGGGCAGACGCGGATAATCGCGTTGCGGGTGGAGGTTCCTTCTGAAGTGGATCGCCGTTGGGAGGCGCTGGTCCAGCCGGCAGGAAGGGTGGAGATTTTGCGGGAGCCGGAGGTGTTGGCGGGGCAGGCAATGGGGTTTGTGAGGGTGCGGATGGTTTCGGCAGGTGCAGCGACGTTGACGGTCGGGGGAGCGCGTCTTTCGTTGCTGGGAGTGACGGGAGGGACGACGTTAAGTGAGCCACCCGAGGTGGTGTCGCCTGTTTCGGGGGCGCATGTTTGGGGAGAGTTTTCCGTGGCCGTGGAGTGGGTGCCGCTGGGCGGCGGCGATGGAGAGGGGACGGTGGAGTTGCGGTCGGCTTCTGGTGAGAGAGTTCGTCCAGATGAGGAGCGCAGACAGGTGTTGGGGTGGGGACGACGGGAGGTGTTTTTGGTTGATGCGTCCAGGTGGAAAGAAGCTCAAGGGGAATGGACGCCGGTGGTGGTGGACGGGAAGGGGCAGGTGCTGGCCTCAGGGCGCACGGTGCGATGGGTCCGGGCGGAGTTCGGTAAGGAGGGGGATTTGGCCGATGAGTGTGAGCATCATCTGGAGGGAACCGGGCAGGAACGTTTTGGGGAGGCGGGACCGCCGACCGCCGCGGACGAAGGGGCTTCGGGTGGGGTGCGAGTGAATTTGGTTTCGGGGCGACCGGTGTGGACGTTGAAGACGGAGGTTCGAGAGACCGGCTGGTTCCAGTTGATGTTACGGTCGCGGGCCGACGAGGCGGCGGGAACCTTGCCGACGGTTGGGGTGTATGTGGATGATGGGGAACGGACGGTAGCCAATGGGCGGTTGGCCGAGCCGGGGTGGCATCGAGTGGCGGTGGGCTTGCCTTTCAAGATGGAGGCGGGAGAGCGGCGGATCACGGTGCAGTTTCGGAATGACTTTGCCAGCGGGCGCCGTGTGGACCGAAATTTGTTCTTGGACCGGTTTGAGTTGGCGAGGGTCGAGGGTCCGGCCCAAGGGGGGGCCGGGTTTAGCGTTGGGTTTGGTGAGCGGCTGGATGGACGGGAGGTGCTGGGGGCGGTGGAGATTTTTGGACGGGCGCGCTGGCCTGATCATGAACGAGAGGCGATGCCGCGGATTGAGTTGTGGATCAATGGGAAGCTATGGGGTGAGCAGAGGGGAGGGACGGTCAGGTTTGACGTGCCGGTGACCGCGTGGCGTCCGGGGGCGAATCGAGTCGAGTTGCGGGCAAGATCGCCGCTGTTGGGCGAGGTTCGGTCGGAGGTGCAGGTGGTGCGATGGGCAGGTCAGGCGGAGCAGGGGACGGATCGGACGATGACGTTCACAGCGTTGGATGAACGATGGGAACCAGGAATGGAGCAGCGGTGGGAGGCCAGTGAGGAGGGTGGGCCGCTGGATGCGGCCGCGTTTTATACCAACGGGGAGGCGGTGCTCCGTTTGCCGGAAACGTTGAAGGGTCGGTTCCGGGTGGTGGTGGAGGGACGGGGGCAGGAGTTTGAAGGCGCCCCGGAGTTTCGGGTGGCGTTGCGCCGAGGGGAGGTGGATCAGGAGTTGGGAACGGTTGCGTTGGAAGGAGCTCTCGCGCGAGGGGAGGCTGGAGTGGCAGAGCTGGCGGGGGGCGCGCAGGGGTTGGTGCTGACCTTTCATAACGATCGCTATCGGGAGAAGCAGGGGGATCGGAACATCTGGCTGCAGCGGGTGGTGCTGGTGGAGGAGGGTCGAGGGGGCCCGGGACGGGCGGGGCCGAGGCTGGAGGTGGCGCATCCGCAATCCGGAGCGGTGATTTCGCGACAGGGATTGGTGTTGCTGCGTGCGGAGGGGGTGAGGCGAGGGGATGTGGCGGACGTCATGGTGGGGGATCGGGTGGTGGCAACGGTGGCCGTGCCGCAGCATGGATTGGGTCCGTGGTTTGTGGCATTTGGCGATCGGCGGTTGCCAGAGGGACCAGGCAAGTTGAGGGCGGTGTTGCGACGGGGTGGAGAGGTGGTGGCCCAGGCCAAACCGATTGAGGTTGAGGTGAAGATGGGGAGCCAAGACTCGGCCTATGACCGGGCCGTTCATTTGTTGAATCGGTTTGCGTATGGCCCGGAACCTGCGCTGGTGGCCGAGGTTCTGGCGGAGGGTGAACAGGCCTGGCTGGAACGAAGGTTGATGGCGGCTGAGGATGGAAGTGGGACCGTGCCTCGTCGACGGAATGTGGCTCGTCGAGGGCGGGGCCGGGGCCAGGTGGAGGGGGCGCTGGCGTGGGTGCAGGAGAGTGATAACCCGGTTCGTGCCCGTTTTGTTTTCTGGGTGCAGAACCATTTTTCGGTTTGGGGAAATAAGGTGGGGGCGGAGAGTAAAGGGCGGGAACATGAGCGGTTTGTTCGGCTGGGGGTGGCATCGTTTCCGGAGTTATTGGCTGGGTCAATGACCAGTCCGGCGATGCTTTTTTATTTGGATCAACATCGGAGTTTTGCGGGGCGGCTGAATGAAAATTATGCCAGGGAGTTGTTGGAGTTGCACACGGTTGGAGTGCGAGCGGGCTATACGCAGGAGGACGTAACGGCATTGGCGCGGTTGTTGACGGGATGGACTTTGGCGGAGGAAGGCGATTTGGGCGGCGTGCGGCATGATTTGGTGCGGGTGTTCCGGTTTGAGCCGAGGTTGAATTCGGGGAGGGAGGAGCGGGTGTTTGGACTGCGCGTGGATGCGGTGACGGAGGGTGAGGAACAGGTGGATCGGATTCGGCAGGTGCTGGAGATGTTGGCTCTGCATCCCTCGACGGCGGAGTTTGTCTGTCGGAAGTTGGTGGAACATTATGTCGGGGCGCCCGCTTGTCCTGAATTGGTGGGTGAGCTGAGCCGGGTGTTTTTGGAGCAAGGGGGGGAGATGGTTCCGGTGTTGTTGAGGCTGGCGGACCATCCCACCTTTTGGGCGTCGGCAGAGACGAGACGGATGGCGACGCCGTTCGATTTCGGAGTGAGGATGTCGCGAATGTTGGGAGGAGGACGGGCCCCTGATTTGGGAGGGTTTCTCCGTCGCAGTGGCATGGGGTTGTTTGATCGAGCCACCCCGGATGGATATCCGGAGCTATGCGCTTCCTGGACTGATAGCAATGCGCTGCTCCAGCGGTGGCGTTGGGCGGGGCAATTGCCGTCTGTGCAGATTCCCTCGGATTTGTTGGAGCGCCAGGTGGAGCTTTGGACGGAGGAAGATCGGCAGCGGGCGGTTGATGCGGCGGCGATGCGGGTGAATGGGCGGCTTTTGAGCGATCGATCGAATGAAGCTTTGATGAGCTGGCTGAAAGGTCGGCAAGGAGCGCCCCGGGATGTGGCCGGGCCCTTGGGCGCAATGTTAATTCGGCTACCGGAGACGCATTTGCGCTGATCTTATGAATCTGACTCGTCGCTATTTTTTGAAAACGTCGGGAGCTTTGGCTTTGTATTGCGGAGTGGCTCCGGCTCGGGTCTTGGCCGAGGCCGGGTGGGACCAGTCGAGGGCAAAGCCCGTGGCGGCTGGGAAGACGCTGGTGGTGATTTTTCTGCGAGGTGGGATGGATGGATTGAATTTGGTGGTGCCGTTTGGAGATCCGGCTTACTACGACTTGCGGAAACGGCTGGCGATTGGTGCTCCAGGAACGGAGGAGGGATCGCTGGAGTTGACGGATATGTTCGGGTTGCATCCCCGGGCGGGAGCGTTGTTGCCGTTTCTGCAGTCGGGGCAGGCGACGGCGCTGCAGGCGGTTGGATACGCCCACAATACGCGGTCTCATTTTGAGGAGCAGGATGTGTGGGAGACGGGGGTGATTGGGAATACGGTGAATTCGGATGGATGGTTGAATCGGCATTTGCTGACCTCAGAGGGCAGGGGACCGGTGCGCGCGGTTTCGTTGGGAGACACGTTGCCGAGGATTCTGCGGGGGCAAGCGCCGGCGGTGGCGATGCGTGGTTTAGAGGATTTAAGTCTTCCGGCGACCAATCCGGAGGAGGAGGCCGCGATGACTGCGGCTTTGGAGTATGCCTATTGCACGGAGCCCGGACCGGAACGAGCTGCGGCCATGGATTTGCTGGCGCAGAGTGCCCAGACGACGTTGGAAGGGACCAGGCAGTTGCGAGAGATTATCCGAACGCCGTATGAGTCGGCTGTGAGTTATCCGAATCATTCGCTAGGTCGTCAGATGCGAGAGGCGGCACGTTTGATCAAGGCGAACTTGGGGGTCGAGGTGATTGAGGTGGATTTTGGAGGGTGGGATACGCATCAGAATCAGGGGTCCGTTCAGGGCGGTTTTGGGAATCTGGTGCAGACGTTGTCGGAGTCATTAGCGGCCTTTGCCCGAGATTTGGAGGGGCGAATGGATGATGTGCTGGTTTTGACCTTGAGCGATTTTGGCCGAACTGCGGCAGAGAATGGAACCGGAGGGACGGATCATGGTTGGGCCAACTGTATGCTTTTGTTGGGAGGTCCGGTCTTACGGGCGAATGGAGGAGCCTCGCGTCCGGTGGTCGGACGGTGGCCGGGGTTGGCCAAGGAGCAGCTGCATCAGAAGCGGGATTTGTTGCACACGACCGATTTCCGCGATGTGCTGGGTGAGGTGGTCTCGGTGCATTTGGGGAACGAGCAGGTCAAAACGGTTCTGCCCGGTCACGAGTTCCAGCGGGTTGGGGTGGTGGCGTGACCGAGAAAAAGGGTTGCGCCAGGTGGGTCAACCTGCTTGGCTCATTGGCTCAACTTCCGGGGTCGTAGCTCAGTTGGTAGAGCACCACAATGGCATTGTGGGGGTCAGGGGTTCGAATCCCCTCGGCTCCACGGGAGCGGACAGAGCTTGCGCCGGGAGAGGGGAGGGAGCATCGTTGAGTGGTGAGGGTGGCGGTCTTGCAGCACGAGTCGTTTGAAGGTCCGGCGCAGATTGGGACATGGCTGGTTCGACATGGGCATGAGTTGACTTGCCACAATTTGTATTTGGGCGATCCCTTACCCGATTTACGTGAGGTGGATGGCCTTTTGGTGATGGGAGGGGGAATGAACGTTTATCAGTATCGGGATTACCCTTTTTTGGAACCCGAGACTGCCTTGGTGGAAAAGGCGGTGGCTGAGGGCAAGAAGGTGATTGGGATTTGCCTTGGCGCGCAAATGGTGGCGCACGTGTTGGGAGTTACGGTGGTCCAGAATAAGGAGCTGGAAGTTGGTTTTTTTCCGATTTATTTCACGCCCGAGGCGAGGACGGTTTTGCCGGCCCTTCCGGAGAGGGCCGAGGTTTTTCATTGGCATGGGGATACCTTCGGGTTGCCCCGGGAGTGTGTGCGGTTGGCCTTTAGTGAGGCGTGCGCTGAACAGGGGTTTCTGTATCGGGATCAGGTGCTGGCGTTGCAGTTTCATGCGGAGTTGGGTCCGGCTGAAGTGCTGGCGTTGGCGGAGCATGAGTTTGCGGGGTTAAAGCCGGGGCCGTTTGTGCAGCCGTTGGAGAACATGCGGAGACATGCGAAACATGCGCCACATGGGCCGAGTCCCTTATTGGACACGCTGCTGCGCGCGGTGATGCCGGGTTAGGGGCTGGGAAGAGAATGAGTTTACGGTTGGAGTTGGGAGGGAGGCCCGCTAGTTCATCCCGGTGCAATTTGAAGTTTTGGCTAGGGACGGGGGGAGCGGGGCGAGGCTGGGTCGGCTCACGACGGGACGAGGGGTAATTGAGACGCCGGCCTTTATGCCGGTGGGGACGCAGGCCACGGTGAAGTGTGTGGATCCGGATGAACTCCGGTCGTTGCGAGCCCAGATCATTCTCAGTAATACCTATCACTTGTTTGTGAGGCCGGGGTTGGAGGTGATCCGGTCCGCCGGCGGGTTACATCGGTTTATGGCTTGGACCGGACCGATCCTGACCGACAGCGGGGGTTTTCAGGTGTTCAGTCTGGCGAAGTTAAGGACGGTCCGGGAGGACGGGGTGGCGTTTCAGTCGCATTTGGATGGTTCACCTTTGTTTATTGGTCCGAAGGAGGCGGTGGAGATTCAGCATGTCCTGGGCTCGGACATTATGATGGCGTTTGATGAGTGCCCGCCCTGGCCATGCGAACGGGAGGCGGTGGCGGCGGCGGTGGATCGGACCGTGCGGTGGGCGCGAGTTTGCGGGGAGACTTTGGCCGGAATGCCCACGGGGGTGACCCCTGGTCAGGCGTTGTTTGGGATTGTCCAGGGGGGTAGCTATCCGGAGGAGCGGGAGCGGTGTGCCAAGGCCTTGGTGGCAATGGA
>JBDNCR010000059.1:0-8101 GCA_046719555.1 Verrucomicrobiia bacterium
CGGGCGGGTGCCGCTGGCGGGCGTGCCGCACCACGCGATGGAGCGCTACTGCGCCCAACTGGTGGAGCGGGGCTATGTCCAACTCCAAACCGCCTGGGACAACACCTGGACCAGCGAAACCGCCTACCTCGACTGGTCCACCCGCTGGCTCCGCGCCGCCGCCCGCGTCCTCCGCCCCGACGGCCTCCTCTATCTCTTCGGTCAACCCGGCAAACGTGAACAAGCCTTCCTCCGCCTCATGCCCCTGGCCACCTCCATCCTCCCCTTTCACGACCTCCTCATCTGGGATCGTGTCGTCGGAGCCAACGAACGTCGCGACTCCTTCACTCCCTGTTACGAAATGATCCTCGTCCTGCGCGGCTCACACGCCCTGCCCTACTTCAACAAAGACGCCGTTCGCGAACCCTACGACCCCGCCACCATCCACAACTATCTCCGCGATAAACGCTACAAAAACCCCGACGCCCGACGCGCCCACCTTACCAAAGGCAAGTTCGCCACCAACCTCTGGCGGATCCCCTCCCTCAAAGGAAGCTCCAAAGAAAAAATCGGCCACCCCTCCCAGAAACCTCTCGCCCTCATCGAACGAATCATCCTCTCCAGCTCACGTCCCGGCGACCTCGTCCTCGACCCCTTCCTCGGCTCCGGATCCACCGCCGAAGCCGCCCTTCGCCACCATCGCCGCTTCGCCGGTTGCGACTCCCACGCCCCCTACCTCACCCTCGCCCGCTCCCGTCTCCGTCACCTCTCCACGCCCCCGAACCCCTCCTAACCCACCTTCCTACCCCTCTTCCTGTAGCCTCCCTCGCCCCGCCTTAATTCGAGCCCGGTGACGCTTCGCCTCCACCTGCTTCCGCTTCGCCGCCGGTCCCCGACGCGCCTCCTGCCTCCGTCGCTTCGACCGCGCCGCGGCCTTCGCCCGGTCTGCCGCCTGCCGGACGGAACGCAACCGCTCAATCAACCGCAGCCGCGCCAATCGACGATTCTCCCCCTGCGTCCGCGCCTCCTCCGCCCGCAACACCAAGCCGCTGGGCCGATGCCGCAAAACCACCGCCGTCGCCACCTTATTCACGTTCTGCCCGCCCGGACCGCCCGACCGCACAAACTCCTCCTCCACCTCCTCCCATCGCCAACCCAACTCCGCTAGCGCCCGAACAAAATCGCCCTCCCTCACTTCGGCTCCTCTCCCGCCACCCAAGCTGCTCCCGCCACCAACCCTTCATAAACCTCCCGCAACCTTTCCCGTTCCGTCGCATCCTTCAACACCGCCATCCCTCTCCGAAAAACCGTCTCCGCCTCCCGACGGCGATCCACCGTCATCAACAACTCCACCAGCTCCCGATAAGCCGCACCCTCCTGCCGATGATGCCGCAAAATTTTCCGATACTGCCGCTCCGCCTCCTCCACCCGCCCTTGCCGCCAATAATAGCGCGCCAACGGATACAACGGCGGCGGCGTGTAATCGTGATCCTCCGGAAACAACAACCGCACAAACGGCGTCACAATCACCTGCGCCAGAGGCCGCGCCACCAACGTCGCCCCACCCAACATCAACCCCAAACCCAACAACGCCTGCACCACCACCACCGCCACCTCTCCACCCCCCTCATTCGCCCCGCCCCCCTCACCAATCCTCGACAAAACCCACAACCCCACCCCCACCAATAGCCCACCCGGCACCACCCGCCGGAACCACGGAATCGCATCGTCCGAGGCCATCCCTTCACGCTACCCCTCCCCCAACGCCAACGCAAGATCCGCCACCAACCGACCAGCTCGCCTCACCTCCATAAGCCTTCCTCACGCCCCACCCAAGCCCGCTGCTAACCCCTCCACCCCTCCCAGAAAAGCTTGATCCCCTGACCCCTTTTCGATTTCATCTCCACTAGTTCTTTGATCAAGGCACCAATCCGTCGGCCTAGGAAAGCAGGGTGCAATTCCCTCACTGTCGCGCAAAGGTCATAGTCCGGGTTCGAACCGGCGGAGAAAACCACACCGCACCTGCAATGGTGCACCGGCGGCGCACGACCGTCCGTGTGGGGGGAGTTCTTTCTTCAGCACGGGGGAGAGACTGTCCGAATCCATCCCCGTGAACACTAAAGGATTGAAAGAAAGATCGACCCATGAACCTTGGATTGCCTCTGCGGGCACTCGCCTGCATCACCCTCCTCCTCAACACACCGCACGCCCGTGCGCTGCTCGTTGACTTCAGCGACCTCTCCCTCCCCTCAGACAGCTTCTACAACGGCGGCCCCGTCACCAACACCGACGGCTGGACCAGCAACACCGTCTTCTTCGGCAACAGCTACGACTCCTCCTTTGGCGGATTCTGGAACGGCTTCGCCTACTCCAACGTCAACGACACCACCACCCCCGGTTTCGGCAACCAATACGCCGCCTTCACCGGCACTGCCTACTCCGGCTCCATCTACGCCATCGCCTACGAAGGCTCCCACGCCTTCATCAACCTCCCTACCGGCTACACCGCCTCCTCCATCCGCGTCACCAACACCACCTACGCGGCCCTCGACATGACCGATGGCAGCTTCTTCTCCAAAAAATTCGGCGGCACCTCCGGCGATGACCCCGACTTCTTCGACGTCATCTTCACTGGCTACGACGCCCTCGACGGCACCGGCTCCGTCACCGGCTCGGTCACCTTCCGCCTGGCCGACTTCACCTTCACCGACAACAGCCTCGATTACATCGTCAACACCTGGGAGTTTGTCGACCTCACCCCCCTCGGCAGCGCCCTCTCCCTCCGGATCACCTTCGACTCCTCCGACGTCGGCCCCTTCGGCATCAACACCCCCACCTACGTCGCCCTCGACCAACTCGAACTCATCCCCGAACCCTCCTCCCTCGCCCTCCTCCTCCTCGCCCTTGGCCTCATCGCCTTCACCTCCCGGCGTCGCCTTCTCCACCAAAAACCATGAACCTCCCTCAACTCCTCGCCGTCACCCTGCTCGCCTCCGCCCTTGGGGCGGGGGCATCTCCCGGCCCCTACTCCCAGGGGCTCGACGACCCCGATAACCCTTTCGACGCCCCTGTTCCCGGCTTCGTCGGTCCCAGCGGCCTGGGCATCACCGGCGGCAGCAACTACCTCAACCCCATCTTCTTCGGCTGGGCGACCTCCGTCATCAACTATAGCCCCGCCCCTGGAGTCGCCTCCTCCTGGTCTGATCCCACCCTCGCCCTCGGACCCGTCACCGGCGACAACTTCCATATCGTCTCCCTCGGCGACCTCTCCGCCCAGCAACTCGTCGATGGACTGCCCCCAGGCTCCATCACCCTCCAGCTCACTGCACCCATCGCCAACCTCAGCGGTGCCGACTTCGCCATCTTCGAAAACGCCTTCGGCAACCGCACCTCCGTCTTTGCTGAACTCGCCTTCGTCGAAGTCTCCACCGACGGCATCACCTTTGCCCGCTTCCCCTCCACCTCCCTGACCAGCTCCCCGATTGGCCCCTTCGCCAACCTCAACCCCACCCACGTCCACAACCTCGCCGGCAAACACATCAACAGCTACGGCCAATCGTGGGGCACCCCGTTCAACCTCGACGACCTCATCGACCACCCCGCCGTCCTCGCCGGCTGGATCAACCTCATGGAAATCCGCTTCATTCGCCTCATCGACATCCCCGGCAATGGAACCTTCCAAGACAGCTCGGGCCGGCCCATCTACGACCCTCATCTCACCTTCGGTTCCGGCGGCTTCGACCTCGAAGCCATCGGCGCCATCTCCCGCCCCGTCTCCTACGCCGAATGGGTCGCCCTCAAAGGACTTCCTCCCCACCAAAGCGCCCCGACCGCCGACCCCAATGGCGACGGTCTCCCCAACCTCCTCGCCTACGCCACCGGGCGGATGCCCGATCGCCCGGATAACGACCAACCCTGGGCCCGCACCGACCTCTCCGGCTCCCACCTCACCGTTGAGTTCCAACGCGACGAACGCGCCAGCGACGCCATCTTCGAAGTTCAAGTCTCCCAAGACCTCGCCACCTGGCACACCCTCGCCCGCGCCACCGGCCATGGGCCCGTGCTGGCCATGCCAGGCCACACCCCGACCATCTCCGACCTCCCCGCAGGCAACCTCGCCTCCATCGGCGTCATCCGCACCGTCCGCGTCACGGATGAAGTCCCCATCGGCACCGCCCCTCGCCGATTCATCCGCGTCCAAGTCCACCTCCAACCCTCCCCATGACTCGCGCCTTCACCCTGGTCGAACTGCTCGTCGTCCTGGCCATCCTCGGTCTCCTGATCGCCATCGCCGTGCCCGTCACCGCCATGGTTCGCACCCAAGGCCAATCCGTCGCCAGTGCCGCCAACCTCAAACAACTCGTCACCGCCAACCAAAACTACGCCATCGACCACGGCCACTTCGCCCCCGCCTCCGACCGCTCCAACAACAAACGGTGGCACGGCGCCCGCATCCCCGGCGGAGCCTTTGATCCCACCCAAGGATTCCTCGCCGACTACCTCGGCCAATCCCGCCGCGTCACCACCTGCCCCCGTTTCGCCTCCATGGACAAAGCCCCCAACACCTTTGAAGAAGGCACCGGCGGCTACGGTTACAACGCCTCCTACATCGGCGGCACCCCCGACTGGGCCTACGACCCCCAAGGCAACCAAATCGCCGCCCACGCCGGAAGCCTCCTTCGCCTCTCCGACACCCTCATGTTCGCCAGCACCGCCTACGCCCGCGCCGATGGCATCCAAGAATATCCCTACGCCGAACCCCCCTTCTGGGACTTCGGCAACGGCCCCTCCGGCTTCCGCCCCTCCCCCACCGTCCACTTCCGCTTCAACGGACGCGCCGCCATCGCCTGGGCTGACGGACGCGTCACCTTCGAACCTCCCCAAGAACGCCCCCCCGGCACCAACCCCCACGGGGGCGATGCTGACCGCCATCACCTCGGCTGGTTCGGCCCGGACGACCACAACGGATTCTGGAACCCCGCCCGGCCCTGACCCCTTCCTACCGTTGCACCCGCAACGACTGCACCGTCTCCGCAATCCCCGAAAACAACGACACCGAAATCAGCAACACAAACACCGCCAGCGCCACAATAATCGCCGGCTGAATCAGCCCGATCATCCCCTTAATCCGCGCCTCCACCTCACCCTCATACCGCAACGCCACCCGATGCAGCGCCGCCGGCAGATCCCCCGTCTGCTCCCCCACCCCCACCATATCCAAAAACAAACCCGGAAACTCCCCCGTCCGTTGCAGCGACTTCGACAACGCTCCCCCCTCACTCACCTCCTGCGTCACCCGCCTCAGCGCCCCCTGCAACGTCGTGTTCCGCGCAATGTTCTGCATCAACTCCAACGCCTGCACCAGGGGCACCCCATTCTGCGTCAACGTCGCCAACGTATGCGAAAACTGCGCCACAAAATTCGCCACCAACAAAGGCCCCACCAACGGCAAGCGTAACTTGCTCCGATCCCACCAAGCCCGTCCCCCGGGCGTCTGCACCACACGGTAAAACCCATATCCTCCCAACAACACCCCCGCCCCAATCAGCCACCAAAAACCCCCAACAAACTCCCCCGCCGACACCAACACCTGCGTCGTCCATGGTAACCCCCGACCACTCGTCTCCAAAAGAGAACGTAACTGCGGCAACAACACCGTCATGAACAACGCCACCAACAACAACCCCGCTCCCAACAAAAACGATGGATACACCAGCGCCTCCGTCGCCTTGCTTTGCAACTGATGAACTGACCGCAAATAACCCGCCAACTTCTGCAAAATCTCCGTCAACGCCCCGGACGCCTCCCCCGCCGCCACCATCGCCCCATACAACGGCGAAAAACTCGGCGACGCATGCCGCAACGACCCCGACAAACTCGCCCCATCCCGGACCATCGTCCGCAACCGCCCCGCCACCCCTCGAATCCGTGCCCCAGCCTGTCGCCGCTCCATAATCTGCAACGCCGGCTCCAACTGCAACCCCGCCTCCAACAACGCCGCCAGCTCCTCCGTAAACAACACCACCTCACCCCGCGACAACTTCACCACCCCCCCCGCGGCCGCCTTCGCCGCCGCCCGCGCCGGAACCCCTCCCGCCTGCTCCACCGCAATCGGCTGCAACCGCTGCCCATCCAACTGCCGCAACGCATCCTGGCGCGACCTCGCCGACAACGTCCCCGTCAACTTTCTCCCCGTCCGGTCCAACGCCGCGTAAGTAAACTCCGGCATCACACTCCTATTCGTCCAAAATCTCCGTGTCCGCCGTCGTCACCCGCACAATCTCCTCCAACGTCGTCCGCCCCTCCACCGCCTTCCGCCACCCATCCCGTCGCAACGGCACCATCCCCTCCCCCATCGCAATCTGACGCAACACCGTCCCCGGCTGCCGCTGCGTAATCGCCTCCTGCAACGCCGGACTCACCACACACACCTCATAAATCGCCATCCGCCCCGCATACCCCGTCTGCCGACACTCCCGACACCCCCGCCCACGCTTCAACATCTTCGCCTGCAACAACGGAAACCCAATCTGCTTCAAATACCCCACCGGATACTGCGCCGGCTCCGCACAATGCGGACAAATCGTCCGCACCAACCGCTGCGCCAAAAACGCCCGCACCGAAGACGCCACCAAAAACGGCTCCACCCCCATATCCAACAACCGCGTAATCCCCCCAATCGCATCATTCGTATGCAACGTCGAAAACACCAAATGCCCCGTCAACGCCGCCCGAATCGCAATCTCCGCCGTCTCAAAATCTCGCATCTCCCCCACCATGATCACATTCGGATCCCCACGCAAAACCGACCGCAACGCCGTCGCAAACGTCAAATTAATTTCCGACTTCACCGGAATCTGAATCACCCCCGGCAACTTGTTCTCCACCGGATCCTCAATCGTCACAATCCGCCGATCCTTCGTGTTGATCGCCGACAAAAACGTATACAACGACGTCGACTTCCCGCACCCCGTCGGACCCGTAATCAAAATAATCCCGTTCGGCATCGCCAACAACTGCCGGATCTGCTTCTCCGTCGCCCCATCCATCCCCAACCGCGCAAAATCAAACCGTTGTTGCCCCAACAAACGCAAACTCACCGACTCCCCATTCACCGATGGAATCGTCGCCACCCGCACATCAATCGTCTGCCCCCCAAACTCCAGCGTAAACCTCCCATCCTGCGGCAAACGCCGCTCCGCAATGTCCAAATGCGCCATAATCTTCAACCGGGAAATCACCGACGCCTGCAACAACTTCAACTGCGGCGGCACCGGAATCTCCCGCAACACCCCATCAATCCGATACCGAATCTGCAAATCATCCTCCAACGGCTCCACATGAATATCCGTCGCCCGCTCATTCAACGCCTCCCGAATAAACTGATTCACAAACCGCACAATCGCCGCCTCCGAATCATCCGTGTCCAACAAATTCGACTCCTGTCGCAAATCCGCAAAATCATCCACCGCCGACCCCTCCATCATCTCCGCAAACGCCTCCGCCCCGATCCCATACGCCGACCGCACCCCCTCCAAAATCGCCGTCCGCGTGCTCAACGCCCAACCCACCCCTCCCGGAAACACCCGCCCCACCTCCTGCCACAACAACAAATCAAACGGATCATACAACAACACCTTCACCCCACCCTCCCCATCCGCCACCGGCAACAAATGATGCCGCAACGCCACCCGCGCCGGACACGCCTCCGGCTTCCCCTCCCAAACCGCCGGAACCTCATACTCCACCCCCAACCACGCCGCCAACTGCGGCAAAAACTTCTCCTCATCCACCAACCGCCCCTCCAACACCGCCCGCACCCACGACCGCTGCCCCAAAGCGCACTCCTCCCTCAACCGCAAAAACGCCTCCCCATCCCCCCAACCCGCCTCTGCCACCATCCCCTGAAACGGATCCGCCGGTCGCACAGTCATCCCCCTCATCCTAGCCCCCGCCTCTCCCCCTGCGCAAGCCCACCGACCTTCCCGAAATTGACTCCACCCGCCTCCCTCGGCACCTTCGCCTTCCAATGAACACCCACATCCTTCCCCACCGGCCCCGCCGCCTCCGCCGCACCCCCGCCATTCGCCAACTGGTTCGCGAAACCACCCTCTCCCCCGCC
>JBDNCR010000006.1:0-13278 GCA_046719555.1 Verrucomicrobiia bacterium
AGAACTGAGATTCTTTGTAATAGGGGAAGTGGCCGGAAGTTTTAAAGAGGGACAGTTTGCCAATGTGCGGCGTGCAGACTTGTTGATAGCCCTGTTGGTTAAGTTGTTCCGTGATGAAACGTTGAAGCTCCTGGCGGAGAATGGTGCCGGCAGGGGTCCAGAGAATGAGTCCCGGCCCGACGTCCTCATCAAGATGAAAAAGCTTCAGTTCCCGACCCAATTTTCGGTGGTCACGTTTCTGGGCCTCTTCGAGCTGCCGGAGATAATCGTCCAGTTCTCTCTGCGACGGGAAAGCTGTGCCATAGATGCGCTGAAGCTGTTTATTCCGTTCATCGCCTCGATGATAGGCCCCGGCGATGGAGAGGAGCTTAATTGCAGGGATCTTGGAGGTGCGGTCGACGTGGGTGCCGGCGCAGAGGTCGATAAACTCCCCGTTGCGATAGAGGGTGATGGGTTCGCCCTCGGGAATATCGTCCAGGCGCCCGAGTTTGTAGGGTTGGCCCAGTTGTTGAAACAAGGCGCGGGCCTCGTCCCGGCTGACTTCGGATCGTTCGAAAGGCTGATTTTCGGCAATGACCCGGCGCATTTCTTTTTCCAGAGCATCGAGGTCCTCGCGGGTAAACCGATGCTCCAGATCAAAGTCGTAATAGAACCCGGTGTCGGTGGGCGGACCGATATCGAGTTTGGCTTCCGGAAACAGGCGGAGCACCGCCGTCGCCAGCACATGGGCTGATGAGTGGCGGAGTTCCTGAAGAGGTGACATGGGATTCATTTTAAGGCAAGCCGCTGCGCTCGACGAGGCCAAGCACGGAGGGGAGGTCAGGAGCAACCGGCTCGGGTAACGTCGGACTGGTCGCAATCGCGGTGTCAGGATCTTTGAGCCCGTGCCCGGTCATGGTGGCCGTGACTGTGGCCTGAGCGGGGATTCGATGCGCGGCGACTTCCCGAATCAGTCCGGCCAGCGGGGCCGCACAGGCCGGCTCCACAAAGATGCCTTCAGAGGCAGCCAAAAGCCGGTAGGCAGCTAGAATTTCTTCATCGGAAACCTTGTCAATCCGGCCTCCGGATTCGGCGGCAGCGGCTTCGGCACCGCGCCAGCTTGCCGGGTTACCAATCCGGATGGCGGTCGCGACGGTTTGGGGATGCTCAATGACGTGTCCGTCAACGATTGGAGCCGCCCCGGCGGCCTGCCAGCCCATCATGATCGGAAGCCCAGAGCAATAGCCCTTCGCCCGGTATTCATTAAACCCTTTCCAGTAGGCTGTAATGTTGCCGGCGTTGCCGACCGGAATGAAGTGAAAGTCTGGAGCACGGCCCAGGGCGTCAACGATCTCGAATGCCGCCGTTTTCTGCCCTTCAATTCGAACGGGATTAATCGAATTGACCACCTCATAACCCTCTCGATCACCCAGCTCCCGAACCAGCCGCAGAGCATCATCGAAGTTACCATCTATTGGAACAATCTGGGCGCCGTAGATGATGGCTTGGGCGAGTTTGCCCATCGCAATTTTCCCTGCGGGCAGGATGACCAAGGCCCGGAGTCCCGCACGGGCAGCGTAGGCGGCCGCGGCAGCGGAGGTATTGCCGGTGCTGGCGCAAATCACTGTCCGAGCGCCCCGGGCTTTTGCTGCTGACATCGCCAGCGTCATGCCTCGGTCTTTGAACGAGCCTGTCGGATTCATCCCCTCATATTTGAGATAAAGAGAGAAGGTTCCTCCAATGGCCCGAACAAAATTCGGGACAGGAATCAGGGGGGTATTGCCTTCAAACAAAGTCACGACCGGGGTGGACGACGTTACCGGAAGGAAGGCCCGATACCGCTCAAGAACACCCGGCCAGTTCACGAAAAGTCCTCCACACGAATCAGTCGGGCTGGCTGGCGAACGACATCAAGTTGGGCCATCTGTTGCAGGGCAACCCGAATCGCCTTTTCTTGGGCATAGTCCATGAGAAGGACCAAAGGCACCGTTTCCCCGTCATGATCTTCAGGCTGAAAGACGCTCGAGATGCCGATGCCATGGGAGCCAAACAGAGCCGCAACGGCCGCCAAGGTTCCCGGACGATTCAGGACCGTGAGCCGAAGGTAGTAGCGGGTCACCACCTCCTCCATCGGCAAAAGTTTTCCGTAAAGATCGTGCCGGGCAAACCCCCGGCAGCCCCCGTGGAGGCGATCTCCAGCCGCTTCCACCAGGTCGCTCAAGACCGCGCTCGCGGTCGGGTCGGCTCCGGCTCCGCGGCCATAAAACAGGGTCGAACCCACCACATCGCCTTCGACCGCCACCGCGTTGTAAACTCCCCCAACGGAGGCGAGAACATGCTTGGCCGGAATCAGCGTGGGATGGACGCGAGCTTCCACCGCTCCGTGGTCATCGGCGCGGATGGTGGCGAGAAGTTTAATGTGATAGCCAAGTCGTCCCGCCATACAGATGTCCAGGGCCGCCACGTCGCGGATCCCTTCGACAAAGACAGCCGATAGCGGAACATGAAAGCCGTAGGCCAGGGAGGCGAGGATGGCGGTTTTGTGGGCGGCATCGAGCCCGTCCACATCGAGGGATTCATCTGCCTCGGCATATCCAAGCGCTTTCGCTTCCGCCAAGGTTTCGGCAAAGCCCAAACCCTCCTCCGTCATCCGGGAAAGGATATAGTTGCAGGTGCCGTTCACAATCCCGTGGAGGGATCGAATATGGTTGGCACAGAGCCCCTCACGGAGTGCCTTGACGATCGGGATACCGCCCGCCACCGAAGCCTCGAAATAAATGGGCACCTTCGCCGACTCAGCGGCGGCAAACAGCGTATCCCCACGTTCTGCCAGCAGTGCTTTGTTCGCCGTAATTAGCGGTTTGCCCGCAGCAATCGCCGCCTGGGCCACTTCGGCCGCCGTCGAGGTTCCGCCCATGAGCTCGACCACGAAATCCACGGAGGGATCCGCCACCACTTCCTGCCAATCTGAAGTGAGGGGAACATCAAGCTGATCGCGGGGTTTGGCTGGATCACGAACCGCAACCCGGCGAATGACCAGGTCGGCCCCCGCCCGGCCAGCCAGGAGGGCACGATTTTTCTTCAGGTTGCGGACCACTCCGCTCCCGACCACTCCGCAGCCGATCAAGCCAACGCCAAAAGTTTTCACAGGGTTGAGAAAAGAGGGATCAAGCCAAAATCAAGGCGGCCTGGCAAGCGCAGGCTGGGCTCGATCTAATTGGGCCTTCGGGTCGAACCATCTGTCTTGGCTCCCCAAGACAGCACCGAGGATCGTTTGGACCGGTTCGCCCGAATCCCCAACCGCCTTCAACCCGTGCCCCAATCCGGCGGTCCGAGCCCAAGAATCTCACGTTTAAGGAAAATCCGACCACATCAACCGTGAGGCATTGGAACCAAGCCACAACCGGGCCAATTTATCGGCGTTGGATTTCAAGGATAGATCCCGGGTGAGCGGGATGGTGCCGGTCGAAGGATCGTAGGCCCAAATGGTCTTGTTAAATTCAAACACACACAAGGCATGCCCTTTGACTTTGTTTCGTTCTTGCCAGCCCAGAATGAGCACCCGGCTCCACCGCTTTTCGAGGCGATCCCTGGCCTCCAGCGCATCTTTGAAAGCCACCGAGTCCACCAAACATCCGTTGGGCAAGTTCCGCTTTGAGAGCGCAATCGGAATGGGTGGTCGGGGATCGGACGCGTTCGAAACCGAGACCCCGGCCAGCACCATCAAAACAGCAAGACCTCCAACGGTGGTGGCCTTGATCGTCGAGAAGGAAATCCGGTTCATCTTTTTAAGTCTCATGAACCGTTAGCTCAAATCGTGCCGACCGCAAAAAGAAAGGTCGGCCGGGCCGGATGAGCCCTTCGTTCAGATGTAATAACGCCAGTTGATGTTCGGAAAGATATTGTCCCGCCACTCGACGTTGGACAGGAAGGCCTCATCGACAGTGTTCGACTTGAGCTGGTCGTGGATCCGATTGAAGCGGAGCAGGTGATCCTTGGTTCTTTTGACCGCATAGGGAACCATGGTCCCTGTTTTCATGATGAAAGCCCAGTCGCTGGATTGCGCCAGAAGCAGTTCGCGGGCCGCCTGTTTCATGGCTCGGTCATACAAACCGTAGCAATCATGAAACTGGCGGGCGAGGTCGATCATGCGGGTATTGGCGGCGTGAAGGTGTTGGTAGATCCAGGAGTTGGACCCCTCCAACCAGACTTCCCAATAGCCTTTGCTTCCCCAGGACGACGCCGAGGGTGTGGCCAGTTGATGGGTGGGAAATTTCTGCAAATACTCCCCGGGGGTGATGGTTTTGAAAATATCCTGATCGAACGCCGTCTTGCGGAAGAAAAAGTTGAGGAAATCGGGGCCTTCAAACCACCAGTGACCAAAAAGTTCCGCGTCGTAGGGAGAGACCACAATCGGCGTGTTGCCCAGAACTCCGGCAAGATGCTCAATCTGCCGTTCCCGATTAAACATGAAGTTACCGGCATGTTCGGCCGCTCGCTCCCAGGCCGTATGGCGATGGTAGAGTTCTTTGTTTGAGGTCCGGCCGGTAATGCGATGGTATTTGATCCCGGTAAATTTGCGGAGACCGTTGGACTGAATGTACGGTTTGATGTAGTCAAACTCGGCGTCGTAGCCGAGATCTCGATAAAAATCGCGGTAGGCCGGATCGCCAGGATAACCTTCATCGGCACTCCAGACCTGTTTACTCGACTCCATATCCCGGCCAAAAGCCGCCGGGCCACTCCGGGTAAAAATGGGGGCAAAAATCCCAAACTGGGGCCGCGGCTCGGCAAAAAGCAGCCCATGCGTATCGACAATGAACCAGCGGATTTCAGCTTCTTGCAGAAACTTTTCCACTCCGGGAACGTAGGCACACTCCGGCAGCCAGATTCCGCGAGGATCACGCCCAAAACATTCCCGGTAATGATCCCGGGCAATCATGATTTGGGCGCGGATGCATTCGGGATGCTCCGCCATCAGCGGCAAGAAGCCGTGCGTCGCGCCACAGGTGATGATCTCCAGCTTTCCAGCATCTTGAAACTTACGGAAGGCCCCCACGAGGTCCTTGCCGTATTTATCGACAAAGACATGGCGGCAATTCAAAAACCGGTCGTGGTAGAAGCAGGCCAGATCGTATTTGGCCCGGTCCCACCCGGCACGATCGATCTCCTTTTTCGACAGCTCGATGAGCTTTTCAATGTTTCGGATATAACGCTCCTGAAGGAGAGGATCGCGGAGCATCGACGCCAGCGGGGGAGTGACCGACATGGTCAGACGGAAATCGACCCCATCGGCCAAAAGGCCGTCCATCATGTTGATCAACGGGATGTAGGTTTCCGTGATGGCTTCGTAGAGCCAGTCCTCTTCGAGAAACTCGTCGTATTCCGGATGGCGGACGAAGGGGAGATGGGCGTGGAGGACAAGGGCAAGAAAACCTCGGGGCATATATGGCTTCGCTCCTACCGGTGGGTTCAACTCCGGGAACGTCAGTGAGCGCTTTTCCCCCGCGCCTGTCAAACGGTTTCCACGCTTACCGGGAGTAGGTCACCCGGCGGCCAATCTGATTTCGAAAGCTTAAACGGGGAGCGGAATCTTCCGAGGTGGCCAGATCCCCCTCGGGATTGCCCTGCAACCGGTTCCGAATGAGCTGATTATCGGGGCTCTGCTCCTTAAACAAAAGTCCAAAAGTCCGGTTTTGCACAATGGTGTTACGTTCAAACCGGTTGTCCGGGGATCTGGTGGCTGTAACCCCCCGCTCATTGCCGGTGCTGGTGCAACCTCGGAAAATATTGCCGGTTGAATCGCGGAAAAGATAGAAGCCGACAAATTTGTTCTCCGACGCCACACAATCCCAGAATTGGTTGTTCCTCACCTTGTCCGAGAGGAAAAAGCCGCTCATCCCATTGCGTTCGGATCGGCAGGCTCGAAAGATGTTGCCGTGCGAATCGCGGAGGACGATGCCGCCGTTGCCGCTCTCGGCAGAGCGGTGACCTTCCACCAACACGCCGGTGCACCGATCCAGTTGCAGGCCGCGAAAACCCGAGCGGAAGGTCGCAGAAGTCACCAGGCGCACCGCCGTGCAATCGCGCAAAAGAATGCCATAGGTGCCGGCCCCGACCGTCACGACCTGTTCCATCACCGCGTTCTGCACCTCGACCCATTCTACACCGATCCGTCCGCCCTCCAGAACAAGATCCCGCAGCGCCAGGCCCCGGCGCCCCTCCGCCCGGAGGACCGATCCTTCACCCCCCCGGATCCGCGTCACCCGGTTGGGAGCTCCGATGAGTTGGATCCCATCGGCCGGGAGTTCGAGACCGGCCGGTTCAGAAAAGAGTCCGGCATCAAGGTAGATGCGCTGGCCCGGCCTGGCCTCCGCAAGCGCACGGCGAACCGTCGCAAACGGACGCTCGGCGGAGCCATCCCCAGCCCGGTCACATCCCGCGCGTTGGGTGAACCGGTCGCCCTCAACGACTGCGTCATTAACATAGACGGGATCCGGAGCTGTTGACCCGGCCAACATCCCGAGAGCGGCTGCGGAGATGGCCGCTACATTCATGGGGGGACCCTAGACCCAGGATCAGGGAACCGTCAAGGGCCGGGCGGCGACCCATGGCAGAAGAGGATTGCCTGTCCCGAAGCAGAGCGGCACCCTCCCGCCTTTGATGAACCTCTGGCGCCTCATGGGAATCAAGCCCGCTACCTTGAAAGCTCTTCCCCAAGGTCTCCCCATTTACCTCCGCAACCTTTCTCAACTCAAAAAAGGGCTGCGCGGATCCAACGACTTCCCCATCGCCAAGTTCACGCCCTATTTTTTCCAGGAACGATTCGAAAGCGGCGGGTCCGCCTCCGGTCACTACTTTCATCAAGATTTACTGGTGGCTCGTCGAATCTTTGAAAACCGACCTGAGCGCCACCTCGATGTCGGATCGCGTGTCGATGGATTCGTTGCCCACGTCGCCGTTTTTCGCCAAATCGAGGTCTTTGACATTCGCCCCTTAACCAGCACCACACCCAATCTGATTTTCCGGCAGCTTGATCTCATGAATCCCGGGGACGACTGGATTCAAAGCTGCGATTCCCTCTCCTGTTTGCACGCGCTCGAACACATGGGCCTGGGCCGATACGGCGATCCGGTGGATGCGCGCGGCCACGAGAAAGCCCTCCGTCATCTCACCTCCTTCCTCCGATCGGGCGGCACCTTTTACCTATCCGTGCCCATCGGACCCCAGCGGATCATCTTCGACGCGAACCGGGTCTTCGCTCCCCGCACCATCATGAACCTGGTCGAAAAAGACTTTGACCTGAGACGGTTTTCCTTGGTCGATGACCAAGGAGATCTGCATGAAAACGTGCCGTGGGACCCGTCAGAGGTTGCCCGGCATTTCGGGTGCCAGGAAGGCTGCGGCATCTGGGAGTTGATCCGGAAATAAGGACCGTCCGAATTAACCTCCAAGCCAACCAACCTTTTTGGAAAATTCGCTTTGACCCTGGCCAGATGAGGTGGGAGTTTCGACAGCGCTTCTCTCATGAACATCCACGAGTATCAGGCTAAAGAACTGCTGGAAAAGTTTGGGGTCGCCACGCCCAAAGGCAAAGTGGCCTCAACCCCGGAAGAGGCCGAAGCCCTGGCCCGATCCATGGTCACCAACCAACTGGTGGTCAAAGCCCAAATCCACGCGGGCGGCCGGGGCAAAGGAACCTTTACCTCCGGCTACCAAGGCGGCGTCAAATTGTGCAAAACCGCATCCGAAGTCGGTGCCGTGGCCGCTCAAATGCTGGGCCAAACCCTCGTCACCCACCAAACCGGGGAGGCCGGGCGACTGGTCCGTAAAGTTCTGGTGGCCGAGTCCAAAGAGATCGAACGCGAACTCTACTTTGCCATCACCTTGGACCGGGCTCTGGGTTGTCCGGTCATCATCGCCAGCCGCCAAGGCGGCATGGACATCGAAGCCGTCGCCGAAAAAGATCCCGCCGCCATCGTCCGGGAACCCGTTCATCCTGGCCTCGGACTTCTTCCATTCCAAAGCCGCAAACTGGCCAAAGAACTCGGATTCGGCCCGGCCAATATGCGGGCAGCCTGCCGCCTCTTCCACGCCGTTTATCGACTGTTCACCGAATGCGATTGTTCCCTGGTCGAAATCAATCCCCTCGTCGAAACCAAAGGCGGGGAGGTCTTTGCCCTCGACGCCAAACTCAACTTCGACGACAACGCGCTGTTCCGTCAGCCCGAAATTGTCGCCATGCGGGACGTTGAAGAAGAGGATCCACGGGAGGTCCAAGCCTCCAAATTCAACCTCAACTACATCGGCCTCGATGGAAACATCGGCTGCATGGTCAATGGCGCCGGCCTCGCCATGGCCACCATGGACATCATCAACCACTACGGCGGCAGCCCCGCGAACTTCCTGGATGTCGGTGGAGGGGCCAACGAACAACAGGTCACCGAAGCCTTCAAAATCCTGGTCGGCGACCCGAACGTCAAAGCCATTCTGGTCAATATCTTCGGTGGGATCATGAAATGCGATATCATCGCCCAGGGCATCATCAACGCCTGGAAAGTGGTCGCCTGCCAAGTGCCCCTGGTCGTCCGTTTGGAGGGAACCAACGTCGAATTGGGCAAACAAATGCTCCGTGAATCCGGCCTACCCATCATCGCTGCTGAAGGGCTGGCCGAAGCGGCCGAAAAAGTCGTCGCCGCCGCTCGCGGCTCGAATTGAGGAGGAATCCACTATGTCCGTTCTGGTTGGCAACAACACCCGCCTGCTTGTCCAAGGGATCACCGGCCGCTCCGGCGCCTTTCACGCCAAAGGCTGCATGGACTATGGAACCAAGGTCGTCGCCGGCGTCACTCCGGCCCGGGGAGGCGAAGTCTTTGAAGGTAAGGTCCCCGTCTTCGACACCGTGCTCGAAGCCCGACAGCAAACGGGTTGCAACGCCACCATGATCTTTGTCCCGGCTGAGTTTGCTGCCGACTCCATCATGGAAGCCGTTGATGCGGGGATCGAACTGGTCGTCTGCATCACCGAAGGCATCCCGGTTCTCGACATGCTCAAAGTCAAGCAGTTCATGGTCGGGAAAAACTCGATCCTCATCGGCCCCAACTGCCCCGGCATCATCACCCCCGGCCAATGCAAAATCGGGATCATGCCCGGCTATATCCACCAACCCGGAACCATCGGTGTGGTCTCTCGAAGCGGCACCCTCACCTACGAAGCCGTCTGGCAAATCACCTCCCGCGGCTACGGCCAAAGCACCTGCATCGGCATTGGCGGCGACCCGGTCCATGGCATGACCCACCGCGACGCCATTGAGTTTTTCAACGCCGATCCAGGCACCGAAGCCATCGTCATGATCGGGGAAATTGGCGGGGGAGAAGAAGAAGAAGCCGCCCGGTTCGTCAAAGAGCGGGTCCACAAACCCGTGATCGGTTTCATTGCCGGAGCCACCGCGCCACCCGGCCGCCGCATGGGCCATGCCGGTGCCATTGTGTCCGGGGGCAAAGGTGCCGCCGCCGACAAAATCGCCGCCTTGGAAGCGTGCGGCATCACCGTCGCCCGCACCCTGGCCGAAATCGGCGACACCCTCCTGGCCCGACTCAGGAAGTAAGCACCATGGCCGTCACCTCACGCGGTTTGGAAGGAGTCGTCGCCGCAGAGACCAAGCTCAGCGACGTGCGGGGTCAGGAAGGCAAGCTCATTTATTGCGGCTACGACATCGACGAGTTGGCCGGCAAAGTCTCCTACGAAGAGGTCGTCCACCTCCTCTGGCACGGGCGCCTTCCCAATGCCAAGGAACTCGATTTCCTCAAACGGGAACTGCACCACGAACGGGAACTGCCCCAAGGCTTGGTCGATTTCCTCCGCAACTGTCCCAAAGACGCCCATCCCATGGATGTCCTCCGCACCTGCGTCTCCATGCTCGGGCTCTATGACACCGGCGAACTCGGTGAAGATTCCTTGGATGTCAACCGCCGCCGCGCCCTCTCCATCACCTCCAAAATCGGGGTCATCGCCGCCTACTTCCACCGCGCCCGCCAAGGCCAACCCCTACCCCCCATCCGTCACGATCTGGATGAGGCCGCCCACTTTCTTTACCTCATGAGCGGCGAAGAGCCAGGGCCCGAAGCTGTCCGGACCCTCGACATGGCCTACGTTCTCCACGCCGACCATAGCTTCAACGCCTCCACCTTCACCGCCCGCGTCTCCATCTCCACCCTCACCGACATGTACTCGGCGGTCAGCGCCGCAATCGGCTCCCTCAAAGGCCCCCTCCACGGCGGAGCCAACGAAGGCGTGATCCGCATGCTCAAAGAAATCGGTTCTCTGGAACGGGTCGATGCCTACATCGCCGAGCAACTGGCCATGAAACGGAAGATCATGGGCATCGGCCATCGGGTTTACAAAGTCCTCGATCCCCGCGCCCCTCACCTCAAACGGATGGCCGTCAAACTCACTCAGGAACTCGGCGAACCAAAGTGGATTCAAATGAGCGAGCGGATCGCCGACATCATGCTCCGAGAGAAAAAACTCCACGCCAACGTCGATTTTTACTCCGCCACCGTTTACTACAGCCTCGGCATTCCCATGGACTACTTCACCCCCATCTTCGCCATCGCCCGCACCTCCGGCTGGACCGCTCACATCCTCGAACAGCTCGCCGACAACCGCCTCTTCCGACCCAGCAGCGATTACGTCGGCCTGCCTCCCGGCAAAAAAGTCGTGCCCCTCGACGAGCGTTAATCCCAGGCCCCCGTCCCTCCCCAACCCTTTATGGCTCATCCCAAGCTCTTCATCCCTGGACCCGTCGAAGTCTCCGCCCGGACCTACGAAGCCTTCTGTCGACCCATGGTCGGTCACCGGAGCAAAGCCTTCCAGGAACTCTACGCCTCCGTCCAGCCCGGCCTTCAAACGCTCATGGGAACCCGCCAACCCGTCTTCCTTTGCACCGGCTCGGCCTGGTGTGTCATGGAAGCCGCCATTCGCAACCTGGTCCGCCGCAAAGTCCTGGTCTGCATGAGCGGGGCCTTCTCCGACAAATGGTTCGATGTCGCCCTGAAATGCGGGAAAGCCGCCGAGAAACTCCAAGTCGAATGGGGCCAAGCCATCCAACCCGAAGCCGTCCGCCAAGCCTTATCCCAGGGCGGTTTTGATGCGGTCACCTTGATCCACAACGAAACCTCCACCGGCACCATGAACCCGCTGCGCGACCTTGCCGCCGTCGTCCGCGAGTTCCCCGATGTCCTCCTCATCACCGACGTCGTCTCCTCCTTTACCGTCGTGCCGACCCCCTTCGATGAACTCGGTTGCGATGTCATGCTCGCCGGCGTCCAGAAAGCGCTTGCCCTGCCCCCTGGCGCTGCCGTCTTCACCGTCTCCGAACGCGCCTTCGCCCGGGCTGCTGAAATCAACGATCGCGGTTACTACATGGACTTTCTCGAATTCAAAAAGAATCACGACTCCAACATGACCCCGACCACGCCCAGCATCTCCCACCTCTTTGCCCTGCAAAGCAAAGTCGGAGAAATTCTGGAAGAAGGACTCGAAGCCCGCTACGCCCGGCACGCCTCCACCAACGCCATGGTCCGCTCCTGGGCAAAAGACCGGGGCTTCAACCTCTTCCCCCAACCTGGCTTTGAGTCGGTCTCCCTCACCTGCATCCAAAACAACCGGAACCTCGACCTCCCGGCCATCGCCGCCTGGCTGAAAACCCACGCCAACCTCGTCATCGACCAGGGCTACGGCAAAATCAAAGGCAAAACGTTCCGCCTCTCCAATATGGGTGACGAAACCCCCACCACGATCCAAGGACTCCTCGACGCCATGGACCAGGCCATCCAGGCCACCTCCTAACCTTCAGGGGCAGTCTCCTCTCTCCGCTCTCCCGAAACTCCTGGGCTTAAAGCCGGGCTAAATCTCAAACGAGGCCGCCCCCTCGTGTAGGCCGCACTCCCGCTTTAATCCGAAAAACCGGGTGCTCTCCTCGCTCATGCCAGGCTCCCATTTCGCCGTCGAATGGACGTCACCCACCGACACATACCCCTGCTCCCAGAGCGGGTGATAGGGCAAATCGTTGGCCCGGAGAAACTCATGCACCTGCTTATTCGACCAATCGAGGATCGGATGAATCTTCAACCGACCCTGTTGCAACGCCAGCACCGTCAGCTTCGACCGGCTCTCCGCCTGCTCCCGGCGCAACCCCGCCAGCCAGGCCACCGCACCCAGCTCCTCCAACGCCCGGTTCATCGGCTCCACCTTGTTCATCCGATTATAGCGTTCCAAACCCTCCAACCCCTGCTCCCACAACTTGCCATACCGCGCCTCCTGCCAGGCTGGCGACAGCTCGGCCCGATAAACCTTCAAATTCAACTTCAGCCGCTCCGTCAACTGATCCACAAAACGGTAGGTCTCCGGAAAATGGTAACCGGTATCGACAAAAATCACAGGAATCCCAGGCGCCGCCCACACGGCCAGTTGCAAGGTGACCGCAGCCTGAATCCCGAAACTTGACGACACCACCAACCGTTCGCCAAAACGGGCCACGGCCCACGCCACGCGCGCTTGCGCCGAGGCTCCGGTCAACTCAGCATTGGCCGCAGCCAAATCCAGATCAAGGGGGAGGAAGCGGGGCGAAGTCACAAAAAGATTGTCACGAAATTGAAAGTCGATAAAGTCTATCGGCTTATGACCCATTTGGACAAGCTTGAATCGCAGAGCATCTACATCTTCCGCGAAGCGTTCCATGCCTTCAAGAACCTCGCCATGCCCTGGTCCATGGGCAAAGACTCCAACGTCCTTATCTGGTTGGCCAAGAAAGCCTTCTGCGGAAAAATCCCCTTTCCCGTTCTCCACATCGATACCACCTACGAGTTTCCTGAAATGCTCGAATTTCGTGCCTGGGCCGCCCGCCACTACGATCTGGACCTCATCGTCCACATCAACCAGGAAGCCCGGAATCGGGGCATTGGCTACGAAACCCACGACCCGGTCACCGTCACTCACGAGCTCAAATCTGTCGCGCTTCAACAAGTTCTCCGTGAGCGGAACTTCGACGCCTTGATCACCGGCATCCGTCGGGACGAAGATTCCACCCGCGCCAAAGAGCGCTACTTCTCCCCCCGTAATGCCGACTTTGAATGGGACTACCGGGACCAACCCCCCGAGTTCTGGAATCAGTTCACCACCTCCGTCGCTCCCGGCGAGCACGTCCGGGTGCAGGCGCTCCTCGACTGGACCGAGCTCGACATCTGGGCCTACATCAAACGAGAGAACATTCCGATCCCCGGCATGTATTTTGCCCGC
>JBDNCR010000060.1:0-8073 GCA_046719555.1 Verrucomicrobiia bacterium
TTGGGTGACGATCATGAATTGTTGGATGAGTTCCTCCATTTTGGTGAGGACACCTTCTTTGGGGGGGAGGATGTTGCGGGGGTCGTCGACGTGGATGGGGCCGTCGGGAAGTTTTTGGATGGCTTGGTGGAGGAGGCGGATGCTTTGACGCATTTCTTCCATGCGGACGAGGTAACGGTCGTAGCAGTCGCCGACGGTGCCGACGGGGATGTCGAAGTCGTAGGTTTCGTAGCCGAGGTAGGGGTTGTGTTTGCGGAGGTCGAATTCGACGCCGGATCCGCGGAGGTTGGGGCCGGTGAGGCCGAAGTCGATGGCGTCTTCGCGGGAGATGATGCCGATGTCGCGGGTGCGGTCGACGAAGATTTTGTTTTTGGTGAGGAGCCGGTCGACTTCGTCGAGTCGGGCCGGGAATTGGTCGGCGAAGGCTTTGAGGCCTTCGAGGAAGCCGGGGGGGAGGTCGCGGGCGAGGCCGCCGATGCGGGTGTAGGAGGTGGTGAAGCGGGCGCCGGTGAGCAGTTCGATGAGGTTGTAGAGTTTTTCGCGTTCGGTGAAGGTGTAGAGGAAGACGGTCATGGCACCGCAGTCCATGGCGTAGGCGCCCAGGCCGAGGAGGTGGGCGGAGATGCGGGCCATTTCGCAGCAGATGACGCGGATGGTTTGGGCGCGCGGGGGGAGTTGGTAGCCCATGAGTTTTTCAACGGCGCAGGCGTAGGCGACGTTGTTGGCGAGGGGGGCAAGGTAGTCGAGTCGGTCGGTGTAGGGGATGAATTGGGTCCAGGTCATGTTTTCGGCGATTTTTTCGTCGCCGCGGTGGAGGTAGCCGACGTCGGGGTCGGCTTTGACGATGATTTCGCCATCGAGTTCGAGGACGATGCGGAGCACGCCGTGGGTGGAGGGGTGGGAGGGCCCCATGTTGAGGACGAGTTTCTCGCCGACGGAGTCGAGGGCGTTTTCCGAGATGGAGATGGCGCGGGAGGCGCTGTCAGGAATTTCGAGTTCGGTGGTGGCCATGGTCAGGGTTCAGGGGGGCGGGCGCGGGGTTCGCGGTCGATGGTGAGGTCGGCGGGGGCGGTGACGAAGGGGCCGCCTTCGAGGGGGGCGGGGCGGGTGAAGGCGATGTCGGGGAGTTCGGTTTCTTTGCCTTCGAGGGGGAAGTCTTTGCGGAGGGGGTGGAAGGGGTAACCGTCCCACATGAGGATGCGGCGGAGGTCGGGGTGGCCGGTGAAGCGGATGCCCATCATGTCGAAGACTTCGCGTTCGTGCCAGTTGGCGGTGCGCCAGATGGAGGTGACGGAGGGGACGCCTTCCGCGTCTTCGGAGACGCGAGTTTTGATGCGGAGGTGGTGGAGGGTTTGGTAGGAGAAGAGTTCGTAGACGATTTCGAAGCGGGGATCTTGGCCGAAGTTGTCGACGGAGGAGAGGTCCACGAGGAAGTCGAAGCCGTCGTCTTCTTTGAGGGCGCGCATGATGGGGAGGAGGGAGGGGAGGGCGACGCGCCAGGAGGTTTCGCCCCGGAAGGAGGGGAGGATTTCGATGGAGTCGGCGAAGCGCTCTTGGTATTTGCGGGCGAGTTCGGAGAGGTCGGCCATGGCGGTTAGGCGGGGACGGTTTTGAGGGTGGCGAGGGATTTTTCGTTTTCGATTTTCTGCTGGAGGGTCATGAGGGCTTCGAGGAGGGCTTCGGGGCGGGGGGGGCAGCCGGAGATGTAGACGTCGACGGGGATGAGGTGGTCGATGCCTTGGAGGACGGCGTAGCTGCGGTACATGCCGCCGGAGCTGGCGCAGGCGCCCATGGCGATGCACCATTTGGGTTCGGGCATTTGGTCCCAGATTCGTTTGGTGGCGAGGGCCATTTTGTAGGTGACGGTGCCGGCGACGATCATGAGGTCGGCTTGGCGTGGGGAGAAGCGCATGACTTCGGCACCGAAGCGGGCGATGTCGTAGCGGGAGGAGGCAGCGGCCATGAGTTCGATGGCGCAGCAGGCGAGGCCCATGGGCATGGGCCAGAGGGAGTTTTTGCGCATCCAGTTGATGGAGGATTCGAGGGTGGTGAGGACGATGTTGCCTTCGACCTTCGAGTTGTAGGCCAATTCCCCGGGGACAGACATGGGAGGAACATAAGGGCGGTTCGGATGGCTTCAAGGAGATTCACCCTGGAAAATGTGGGAGGGGGGCAAGGTTGGGTTTGCCGGATGGCGGGGGCGTGGTAAGACGGGGGGAGATGCTTGTTTCGGAGATTTTGGCGGAGTGCCAGCCGACGTTCAGTTTTGAGTTTTTTCCGCCGAAGGCGGAGGCGGACTGGGAGGGGTTGTTTGAGACGATCCGGGATTTGATGCCGTTGGGTCCGTCGTATGTGAGTGTGACGTATGGGGCCGGGGGAACGACGCGGGATCGGACGCATCGGTTGGTGGTGCGGTTGCAGGAGGAGACGGAGTTGACGGTGGTGTCTCATTTGACGTGTGTGGGGTCGTCGAAGGCAGAGTTGCGGGAGATTATTGAGCGGTATTATGCCAGTGGGTTGAGGAACATTTTGGCGTTGCGCGGGGATGCGCCGAAGGGCCAGGCGGATTGGACGCCGGCTCCGGATGGTTTTCGTTATGCGGCGGAGCTGGTGGCGTTTATTAAGGGGGAGTTCCCGGAGATGTGTGTGGGGGTGGCCGGGTTTCCGGAGGGGCATCCGGGGACGCCGAATCGGTTGAAGGAGATCGAGTATTTGAAGGCGAAGGTGGAGGCGGGAGCGGATTATATTGTGACGCAGTTGTTTTTCGATAATCGGGATTTTTACGATTTTCAGGAGCGTTGCGAGTGGGCGGGGATTCGGGTGCCGGTGATTGCGGGGATCATGCCGATTACGTCGTTGGCGGGGATGCACCGGATGGCGGAGTTGGCGGCGGGGGCGCGGATTCCGGCGAAGTTACTGCGGGCGGTGGGTCGGGCGTCCGGGGGGGAGGGGGTGGAGAATGTGGGGATTCACTGGGCGACGGAGCAGATTCATGATTTGTTGGATCATGGGGTGCGTGGGATTCATTTTTACACGTTGAACAAGTCGCCGGCGGCGTTGAAGATTTATCGGACGTTGGGGTTGGGGAGCAGGCTGGTAGGGGGTTGAGGGTTGGGGAGTGGGGCGGGTGAAAGTGGGAGTTGCCAAGAGGCGGGTGGGTGGGTTGTAATTTCCATACTTTGAGACGGAGCGAGTCAGGGGTTGAGGTGGAGATGCGGGAGGTGGATGCCGCGGGTCGGTTGCGGGTGGAGGGTTCGTATGCGGAGCGGGCGGATGCGGCGATTCCAAACAAGCGAAGGATTGCCGAGGTGGCGGTGAGTTCGATTCCGTCGGGGAGTGTGATTTTTTTGGATGCCGGGACGACGATGTTTATGTTGGCGGAGGTGTTGGCGCAGAAGTGTCCGGGGCCGTTGTGTGTGGTGACGCACAGTTTACGGGTGGCGTATTTGCTGGGGTCGGTGGAGGAGGTGGAGGTGCGGATGTTGGGGGGGCGTTTGATGGCGGAGGAGATGTGTTTGTTGAGTTCGGAGACGATGGCGGCGTTGTCGACGTATCGGTTTGATATGGCGTTTTTGAGTGGGGGTGGGATGACGCAGAAGGGGGTGTGGAATTCGGATCCGCGGTTGATTTTGTTTCAGCGTTCGGTGATTTCGCGTTCGTTGGAGGTTTGGTTTTGTTTGGATCGGATGAAGGCGGGGAAGGAGACGGGGTTGTTTTTGGCGCCGTGGCGGGTGGCGGATGTGTTGTTGACGGATGCGACGGCGGCGGATTTGGCGAGGGCGAGGATTTCGACCCGGGGGATTAAGGTGATGAATGCGAGGAGTAAGCCGCCGATCCGACCGGTGCGGGGGGTGACGCGGAAGGCGATTTATTGAAGGGGTTGGGGGAAGAGTTCGCGGAGGGTGGCGGCGGGGTCGTGGCTGCGCATGAGGGTTTCGCCGATGAGGTAGCAGTAGATGCCTTCGGCTTGGAGGTCGCGGATGTGGTCACGGGTTTTGATGCCGCTTTCGGCAACGGCGAGGGTGTCGGCGGGGATTTCTTGGGCGAGGTTGAGGGAGGTCTGGAGGTCGACGTGGAAGGTGCGGAGGTTGCGGTTGTTGATGCCGATGAGATCGGCTCCGAGGTCGAGGGCGCGGTCGAGTTCGGCGAGGTTGTGGACTTCGACGAGGGCGTCGAGCTGGCAGGTGCGGGCGGTGTCGTAGAGTTGGGCGAGGGTGGGGTCGTCGAGGGCGGCGACGATGAGGAGGATGGCGTCGGCTCCGGCGGCGGCGGCTTCGTAGATTTGGACGGGGTGGAGGGTGAAGTCTTTGCGGAGGATGGGGAGGGAGACGTTCTGACGGACGGCGCGGAGGTGGTCGAGGTGGCCTTGGAAGAAGGGTTGGTCGGTGAGGACGGAGAGGGCGTGGGCGCCGGCGTTGGCGTAGGTGGTGGCTTGTTGGATGGGGTCGAAGTGGGGGGCGATGAGGCCGGCCGAGGGTGAGGCTTTTTTGACTTCGGCGATGACGGTGGGTTGGCCGGGGCGGTCGAGGGTGAGGCGGAAGGGGCGGATGTCGTTCCGTTGGAGGGCGGCACGGCGGAGGGTGGCTTGGTGGGGGAGGAGGGCCTGGATTTCCTCGTGTTTGCGGGCGAGGATTTCGAGGAGTTTGTCATTCAGTTGGGTCGTCATCGAGGTCGGTCCGTTTTTTGCCTTTGAGGAAGGCGGCGATGAAGGGGTCGAGGTGGCCGTCGAGGACGGCTTGGACATCGGAGGTTTGTTCGCCGGTGCGGAGGTCTTTGACCATTTGGTAGGGTTGGAGGACGTAGGAGCGGATTTGGCGGCCCCATCCGATTTCCCCTTTTTCGCTGTAGTGTTTTTCTTGTTCGGCCCGTTTTTTGTCCATCTCGATTTCGTAGAGGCGGGATTTGAGGACTTTGAGGGCGGTGGCGCGGTTTTTGATTTGGGAGCGTTCGTTTTGGCAGGTGACGACGAGGCCGGTGGGGAGGTGGGTGATGCGGACGGCGGAGTCGGTGGTGTTGACGCCTTGGCCGCCGTGGCCGCCGGCGCGGTAGACGTCGACCCGGATGTCTTTGTCGGGAATGTCGATTTCGATGGTGTCGTCGAGTTCGGCGAGGACGTCGAGGGAGGCGAAGGAGGTTTGGCGTTTGCCGGCGGCGTTGAAGGGGGACATGCGGACGAGGCGATGGACGCCGCGTTCGGCTTTGAGGCGTCCGTAGGCGAAGTCGCCGGAGACGAGGAGGGTGGCGCTTTTGATGCCGGCTTCTTCGCCGGGGAGGATGTCGAGGATTTGGGTTTTGAGGTGGTGCCGTTCGGCCCAGCGTTGGTACATGCGGAGGAGCATGTTGGCCCAGTCGCAGGCTTCGGTTCCGCCGGCGCCGGCGTGGAGGCTGATGATGGCGTTGAGCCGGTCGTTTTCGCCGGCGAGGAGGACTTTGAGTTCGAGGTCGTCGAGGGCGGCGATGGCGGAGGCGACTTCGGTGTTGAAGTCGGTGATGGCTTGGGGCGAGCCGTCCTCAGCGGTCATGTCGCGGAGGAGGGGGAGGTCCGAGAGGCGGCGGGTGACTTGGGTGAGGAGGTCGAGGGTGGAGCGGATGGATTGGGCTTCGACGGATTGTTTTTGGGCGGTGGCGGTATGGTCCCAGAATCCGGGCTGGGCCATGAGGGATTCGAGTTCGTTTAGGCGGCGTTCGAGGTTGGGGACGTCAAAGAAACCTCCGGAGTTGTTTGACGCGGGCATCGAGGGAGGGGAAGTCAACGGAGATGAGGTCGGCCATGGGAAGGGGGGGATGGGGTTGGGGAGAGGTTAGACTTTGTTTTCGTTTTCGAGGAAGCCGCGCAGGTGGCGGATGCGGGTGGGATGGCGCATTTTGCGGAGGGCTTTGGCTTCGATTTGACGGATTCGTTCGCGGGTGACTTTGAATTGGCGTCCGACTTCTTCGAGGGTGCGGGAGTAGCCGTCGACGAGGCCGAAGCGTTGTTCGAGGACGGCCCGTTCGCGTTCGGTGAGGGTGTCGAGGACGTCTTTGATTTTTTCTTTGAGGAGGGCGTAGGCCGTCATGTCGGACGGGTTTTCGGCGCTTTTATCTTCGATGAAGTCGCCGAAGGTGGTGTCGTCACTGTCGCCGACTTGGGCTTGGAGGGAGATGGGTTGTTGGGCCATCTTGAGGACGGCCCGAACGCGCTCGACGGGCATTTGGGTTTCTTCGGCGACTTCTTCGGGGGTGGGTTCGCGGCCGAGTTCCTGGACGAGCTGTTTTTGGATCCGCATGAGTTTGTTGATGGTCTCGATCATGTGGACCGGGATGCGGATGGTGCGGGCTTGGTCGGCGATGGAGCGGGTGATGGCCTGGCGGATCCACCAGGTGGCGTAGGTGGAGAATTTGTAGCCGCGGCGGTATTCGAATTTTTCGACGGCTTTCATGAGGCCCATGTTGCCTTCTTGGATGAGGTCGAGGAAGGAGAGGCCGCGGTTGGTGTATTTTTTGGCGATGGAGATGACGAGGCGAAGGTTGGCCTCGACCATTTCGGTTTTGGCTTTGAGGGCTTTGCGGAGCCATTCTTTGAGTTGGCGGTGTTCGGCGTTGAATTCGTCGACGGACATGCGGGCTTTCCGTTCGAGCTCTTGGAGGCGGAGTTCGTGGGCGTGGAGTTCGTCGAGGTCGGCTTTTTTCCGGCTTTTTGCGGCGCGGAGGCGGTTGATGTTGGCGCGGAGGTCGGAGAGGGTGCGGTGGAAGTTATCGCAGACGGCGACGAATTCTTCGGTGACTTTTTGTTTGAAGTAGAATTTGGCGTAGAGGCGGCAGAGGGCGGCTTGGGCGGCGGCGAGGGTTTTGTCGTGTTTGGCGAGGGTTTTGGGGTCTTTGAGTTTGGCCCGTTTTTGGTGGAGGGAGTCGACTTTGGCGTGGGCAGCGGCGACGGAGCGCACGAGGCCTTTGAGGGACTTCATGTATTTGTCGCGGCTGTCGATTTTTTTGTCTTGGATGACGCGGTCGAAGCGTTCGCGGCCCTGTTCGAGTTTTTCGGCGAGGCTGATGTATTCGTCGGCCATGAAGCCGAATTTATGGAGGTGGGTTTGGACCATGAGCTCGGCGTCTTCGATCCGTTTGGAGATTTCGACTTCCTGTTCGCGGGTGAGCAGGGGGACCTGGCCCATTTGTTTGAGGTACATCCGGACGGGGTCGTCGAGGATGTCGAGTTTGGCCTCGGTTTTTTCTTCTTCGGTTTCTTCTTCTTGTTGGGAGGTGGCTTGTTTGTAGCGATCGACTTCGGAGGAGTCGATGACGTCGATTTCGAAGTTGCGAAGGAAGCCGAGGACCGACTCGATTTGTTCGGGGTTGTTGACGCTGGAGGGGAGGGCTTCGTGGAGGTCGTCGAAGGTGAGGTAGCCTTGTTCGCGGGCGAGTTTGATGAGTTCGCGGAGGCGGTCTTGCCACTCGGGATTGTCGCCCCAGACGGCGCTGGCGGCGTCTTTGCCGTTGACGACGCCCGGAGGAAGGGGGGTGGAGGCGCGGGCGGGAGGGGGAACGGTTTTGCTAGCGGTGGTGGATTTGGACTTGGTGGCGGGGCGGGAGGCGGTGGTTTTCAAGGAGGCTCCTGACGGGTGAGAAGGGGGTGGTCGGGTGTGGTCTCGGGGCGTTGACGGCGCACAGGAATTAAAGAGGGATTAGAGGCTAGATGCGCCGGTGGCTTCTGTCAAACGGTTTCGTGTGTGGAGGAGTTCCGCTTGGAGGGAGAGGAGTTGTTCGGTTTGGGGGGGGGAGAGGCCGGGTTGGCGGAGTTGTTGTCCGACGAGTTTGATTTGGGCGTTGAGCCAGTTGAGGCCGAGGTTGCGACAGTGGCGTTCGAGGTCGGCGAGGCGCCCTTCGAGGGGGAGGTCTTCGAGGGGTTCGGTGCCGAGGCGGGAGATGAGGTTTTGTTCTTCGGGGTGGAGGTGGGGAAGGAGGGTGGAGGAGTCGTGCCAGAGGTCGTTGTTGAAGAGGTCCATCATTTTGCCGAGGAGTTCGCTGCCGGGGAGGCCGTCGATCCAGCGGGGGTCGAGGCGGCGGTGGAGTTCAGGGAGGAGGTCGGGGGAGGCG
>JBDNCR010000061.1:0-7975 GCA_046719555.1 Verrucomicrobiia bacterium
GATGGCTCGGGCGTAGAGCGCGGAGGCTTTCTCGGTGCAGGCCGGGGTGAGACCGCCGACGATTTTCGGGAGGTCACCGACGCGGCTGTTGGGGTTGCCCGGATCTTCCCGTTCTGGAGAGAAGGCTAGATGAAAGTCGCGTCCGGCAACCATGGCGGTTCCGCCTTCCAGGGCGGCGCGGAGTTCACCGTCGGTGGTGCCGGGATAGGTGGTCGATTCCAAGACGACGAGGGTTCCTGGGCGAAGGTGGGGGGCGATGGAGCGTGCCGTGTTGATGACGAAAGAGAGGTCGGGCTCGCGATGAGGGCCGAGGGGGGTTGGGACGCAGATTAAGGTTGCTTCGGAGCGAGCCACGGCGGAGAGGTCGGTGGTGGGGAGGAAGGTGCCGGCCTGGAGGGCGGCCCGAATCTCTTCGGAGGGGATGTGTTTGAGGTAGGTCTGGCCGGCGGTGAGCTGTCGGATTTTTTCGGGGTCGATATCGATGCCATGAACGGTGACGCCGGAACGGGCGAATTGGAGGGCGAGAGGGAGCCCGACGTAGCCGAGTCCGATAATGGAGATGTTCATGAGCGGCGGTAGTGAAGAAACCATTGGACGAAGTCGCGGAGACCGTCCTCGAGAGAGGTTTGGGGAGAGAAGCCGGTGAGAGCGGTCAGCTCGGTGACATCGGCCCAGGTGGCTTGGACGTCGCCGGGTTGCATCGGGAGATATTCAATTTGAGCTTTCCGGCCGAGGAGACGTTCGAGAGAGGCGACCATGTCACCGAGCTCGACGGGGGCACTGCCGCCGATGTTGAGGAGGCGGAAGGGCGGAGAGCCGTTGGGCGCGAGGGGAAGAAGGGCTAAGAGTTGATCGACGATATCGCTGACGTAGGTGAAGTCGCGCCGCATTTTTCCGTGGTTGAAGAGGCGGATCGGGCGTTGGTCGAGGATGGCTTCGGTGAAAAGCCAGTAGGCCATATCGGGACGGCCCCAGGGGCCGTAGACGGTGAAGAAGCGGAGGCCGGTCATGGGGATAGCGAAGAGGTGGCTGTAGGCGTGGCCCATGACCTCATTGGCTTTTTTGGTGGCCGCATAGAGGCTGATGGGGGAGTCGGTCCGGTCACTGACCCGGAGGGGAAAGGTGGGGCTCATTCCATAGACGGAGCTGGACGAGGCAAAGATGAGGTGATCGACGGGATGGTGGCGACAGGCTTCGAGGAGGTTGAGGAAGCCGGTGACGTTGCTTTCGGTGTAGGCGTGAGGATCGCGGAGGGAGTAACGGATGCCGGCCTGGGCGCCGAGGTGGATGACGGCGGACGGTCGGTGATCGGCGAAGACTCGGTTGACCAACGTGCGGTCGGCCAAGTCGCCAATGGTCCAAGTGACCCCGGAAGAGCCGACCCAGGCGCGGCGGGCTTCTTTCAGGGAGGCATCGTAGTAGGTATTAAGGTTGTCGAGGGCGACGACGGAACGGCCGGTGGCCGCGAGCCGTTTGCACGTATGGGATCCGATGAAGCCAGCCCCGCCGGTTACCAAAACAGGGCGGGATTCGGGGGAAGTCACAGGGGGAGATGGAAGCGCAAACGGGGCGGTGCATTCAAACTAAAAGTCGTGAGGGTTTCGGGGAAAACGGTGGGGCAGGAGAAGCCCACGGCTGGGGAGCGGGTGCGGGGCTTTGACAATCCGAGACAGGCGCCTAGCGTGCGGCGGATGCCATTAGATTTGTCGGTTTTGAACCCGCCACAAGCGGAGGCGGTGCAGACGTTGGAGGGGCCTCTTTTGATTTTGGCAGGGGCGGGCACGGGCAAGACGCGGGTGATCACCTACCGGATGGTGAATTTGATCGCGAATGGGATCAAGCCGTCGGAGATTTTGGCGATGACGTTCACCAACAAGGCGGCCCGGGAGATGAAGGAGCGGTTCGGCCACTTGGTGGGCTTGGCCATCGGGACGCATGCGAGGGAGGGGGCGAAAGAGCTGACCGCAGGAACCTTTCACGCGTTCTGTGTTCGGGTGCTTCGGCAGGAGATTGAGGCGTTGGGTTATGGGAGGAATTTCACCATTTACGATGAGGCGGATCAGATGGGGTTGCTCAAGAAGATCGTGACCCGGCTGGCAGGCAAGACGGAGAAGTTGGATCCGGCTCAGGTGAAGATGTGGATCGGGCTGGCCAAGAACCGTGGGCGTCCGATCGAGGAGCTAACGCGGGATGATCTGGCGCAGGCGGTGGCGCAGCAATATGCCAAGGAATTGCGACTGCTAAATGCCGTTGACTTCGACGATCTGCTGGTCCTGATGGTGCGGTTGTTGCGGGAGGTTCCCGAGGCGCGGCAACGGCTGCGGAGCCGATATCGATATTTGCTGGTGGACGAGTATCAGGACACCAACGCGCTCCAGTTGGAAATTGTGCGGCGGTTGGCGAGCGACCGGCACGATGTCTGTGTGGTGGGGGACGATGACCAGAGCATTTACAGTTGGCGGGGTGCGGAGGCGGGGAACATTCTGGAGTTTGAGACGTATTTTCCGAATCCGAAGGTGATTCGACTGGAGCAGAATTATCGGTCCACCCCGACGATTCTGGCGGCCGCGAACCAAGTGATTGCCAATAATGTCCGGCGCCGAGTGAAAAAATTGTGGTCGGCTGCGCCGTCCGGTGAGCCGATTCGATTGGTCACGGCCTCCTCCGAGGCAGAGGAGGCGGAGTGGGTGGTGAACGATTTGGTGAGACGGATGGGGGCGGAACAGCAGTCCTTTGAGGCGTTTGCGGTGCTCTACCGGGTGAACCAGCTTTCGCGCTCGTTTGAGCTGGAACTGCGACGGCTTCGGATCCCGTATCGGATTGTGGGAGGGCAGGGGTTTTATGATCGGCGAGAGGTCAAAGATGTCTTGGCGTATTTGCACGCGGCGTCCAATCCGAAGGATGACGCGCATCTGCTGCGGATTCTCAACACGCCGCCACGGGGGATTGGCGAGACTTGTGTGGCGGTGTTGCAGGAGAACGCCCGGGCATCGAGGCGATCGATCTGGGAGGAGATTCGGGGTCCGTCCACGCCGATGAGCCGGAAGCAGGCGGAGGCGCTGGAGGCCTTTGCCGCTTTGCTCGGGCGGTATCATCAACGGCTGCAGACGGGGAAGATGTGGTCGGTGATCTTGGATGATTTGTTGAAGGAGGTGAATTATGAGGCCGACCTGGAGCGGACTTGCAAGGATTCTGGAGAGGCGCAAAGCCGGATTGAGAATGTGCGGATGCTGGTCTCGGATTTGGCGAATTACGCGGCTCGACCGGAGTCGACGTTGCAGGGTTTCTTGGATTCGGTGAGTCTGGATCGGGAACGGGAGGAGGAGTCGAAGGCGGAGGCCAAAGGGGCCGGGGTGACGTTGATGACGTTGCATGGGGCTAAAGGGTTGGAGTTTCCCCATGTCTATCTGGTGGGCTTGGAGGAGGGATATTTGCCGCATGAACGGTCAAAGCAGGAGGGTCAGGTGGATGAGGAGCGGCGGTTGCTCTATGTGGGGATGACCCGGGCCATGCAGACGCTGACCCTGACCCATTGCCTGGTGCGCCGAAAGTACAACCGGGAGGAGCCCCGCACGTTATCCTCGTTTGTGAAGGAGCTTCCCGAGGCCGGGGTCCGGAAGATGTCCACGGGGGAGGTTTCGATTTCCGCGGCGCCTGGGGGTCGGGGTGCCGGGGATGCGTTTGCCGCGTTGCGGGCGAAATTGGGAGGAGCCTAGGCTTTCGGGCTGGAATCGGCTTTGGGAGGGGCTCAGACTTTGGGACGATGAAGACGTTTATTACGGATGATTTCCTTCTGGGGAACGAGGTGGCGCGGGAGCTTTATTTTGATTGGGCCGCGCCCGAACCGATTTTTGATTATCACTGTCACTTGCCGCCGCAGGAGATTGCGGAGGACCGGCGATTTGCGGATTTGTATGAGATCTGGCTGGCGGGGGATCATTACAAATGGCGGGCGATGCGTTCGAATGGGGTGGAGGAGCGGTTGTGCACGGGGGCGGCCTCGAATTACGAAAAGTTTTTGGCTTTTGCCCGGACGATTCCGTGGACCTTGAGGAATCCGTTGTATCATTGGAGTCATCTCGAGTTGTTGAGGTATTTCGGCATTGATTGTCTGATTGATGAAGGCTCGGCTCCGGAGATTTGGGACCGGGCCAATGCACGGTTGGCTGAGCCTGAGCTGAGTGTGGCCGGGATTTTGCGGAAGAATCGGGTGCGGGTGATCTGCACCACGGACGATCCGGTGGACACTTTGGAGGCCCACCGGGCGATTCAAGAATCTCCGCTTGGTCGGCATTGCCGGGTGTATCCGACCTTTCGTCCGGACCGGGCGCTCGCCGTGACGAGTCCGGTGACATGGAACGGATGGGTCGATCGATTGGAGGCAGTGTCGGGTCAGTCGTGTCGGACGTTCGACGGGTTTGTGGCGGCGTTGAAGGCGCGGCATGATTTTTTCCATGCTTGTGGCGGGCGCTTGTCCGACCATGGGTTGAGTCAGTGTCTGGCGGAGTTTCCGGAGGAGGGAGAGGCGGCGGCGATTTACGCGACGGTGCGGGCCGGGGGAACGGTGGAGGCGGTGGCGGCGCGGCGTTTCGGTTCCTGGTTGATGCGGGAGTTTGGTCGATGGGATGCGGCGCGGGGTTGGACGAAACAATTGCATTTGGGGGCGATGCGGAATAACAACACGCGGGCCTTTCGAGAGCTGGGCCCGGATACGGGTTTTGATTCGATCGGCGATTGGCCGCAGGCGGAGGCGCTGTCGCGATATCTGGATGGGTTGGCGGAGACGGGGGAGTTACCGAAGATGGTGCTTTATAATCTCAATCCGGCGGACAACTACGTGATGGGGACGATGATTGGGAACTTTCAGGACGGGAGTCTTGCGGGCAAAATTCAGTTTGGGAGTGGCTGGTGGTTTTTGGATCAGAAGGAAGGGATGGAATGGCAGATGAATGCGCTTTCCAATTTGGGTTTGCTCAGCCGGTTTGTGGGGATGTTAACGGATTCCCGGAGTTTTCTGTCCTACACGCGGCATGAGTATTTCCGACGCATTTTGTGCAATCTGATCGGGCGGGACGTGGTTCGAGGTGAGTTACCTCGGGACATGAAGTTGCTTGGGGGAATGGTGAAGCGGATTTGTTACGGCAATGCCTCGGCATTCTTTGGATTGGAGGAGCCGGAAGAGGTTTAATAGGTGCCGGTGGGTGTGGTGTTGGTGACGATGGCGACGCCGTTGGAGGTGCCCAGGCGGGTGGCGCCGGCTTGGACCATGGCCAGGGCGGTCTGACGGTCACGGATTCCGCCGGAGGCTTTGACTCCCATGTCCGGGCCGACGGTTTGGCGCATGAGCTGAACGTGTTCGACGGTGGCACCGCCGGTGCTGAAGCCAGTGGAGGTTTTGACGAAGGCGGCACCGGCCCGTTGGGCAGCGCGGGAGGCTTCGATGATTTCATCCGGGGTGAGCAGACAGGTTTCGAGGATGACTTTGACCAGGTGGCCTTTGGCCGCAGAGACGACTTCGTGGATCTCGTGTTCGATGAAGTTCCAATGGCCTTCTTTGGCGGCGCCGATGTTGAGGACCATGTCGAGTTCGTCCGCGCCGGTGCGAAGGGCGTCCTGGGCCGCGTGCATTTTGGATTGGGGAAGGGAGGCGCCGAGGGGAAATCCGATGACGGTGCAGACTTGGACCGGCGAGCCGGCGAGCAATTTTTTTGCATCAGCAATCCAGTAGGGGTTGATGCAGACGGAAAAGAAGGCGTGTTCGCGGGCCTCGGCGCAGAGTTTTTCGATGGCGGGGCGGGTGGCGTCAGGTTTGAGGAGGGTGTGATCGATCAGGGAGGCGAGGTTGTGGGGTTCCATGAAACGGGGAGTTAGTGGAGTTTAAGGTCGCTTTGAAGGTCGAAGTGGTCGGTGAAACGGGGCCGTTTTTCGACGTGTTCGATGTGGTGAAAGAATTCCTCGGGGGTTTCGAAGAGGTGCCCTTTTTCGATGTAGCTGTCGGTGGTGAAGGGGCTGAATCCCTTGGGAAAGATCATGTAGCGGGCTTTCATGTAGTCGCGGGCGTGGCCGAGCTCGTCCATCATGCCGGCGGAAAGTGGGGGCCGTTCGGGATAGGGGTGGATGGCGACGACGGCGTGGACTTTGCCAACATACCAGTGGAGGTCGCGATGGACGGTGTAGGCGTAGATGGCTTCGCGGTTGGCCGGGGTTTCGTGGTCGTAGTTGGTGCCGATTTCGACGGTTTGCGGGTCGATGATTACGGCGAATTGGCGGAGTTGGTGGATGATTTTGTTGACCTCAATTCGTTTGTCCGGGGTGGCGTAGGTCATGGAGTAACTGGCGTAAACAACCCACGGATTGGGATGCACGGTGAGTTTGTAGAGGGCTTCGGCAGGTTCTCCAACGGCCATGACGTAATGGGGGATGCCCATGTAGCGGGCCCAGTCTTCAGAGAGACTGACTTCTTCGTTCATCCAAGAGAGGATTTCGTAGAGGTTATGGTTTCGTTCGCGAAGGGCGTTGAGGAAGGGGTCGGCTTTGGCGGGATTTTCCAGTTTTTCTTTAATGAGCCATTCGGCATCGATGAGGGTGACGATGACGTCGGGCCGGATGAAGTCGCGAATGATGCGCTGGTCTTTGAATTTGCGGTTGATTCGGTTCCACTCGCAAGTGGCGGGAGCGCGGATGATGACATCGGTGTAGCCGTTTCGCTGGATTTCGTAACCGATTTTTTCGTATTCGCGTTCGCGGGTGAGTTCGAAGAGGTAGTCGGTGGTGCCGAGGAGCCGTTCGAGGGGTTTTTTGCCGCCTTTGGTGAACTCTTCAACGGCGTTGAAGACTTTGATCTGCCGACCGTTGCGCTGGCCGAGAGCGACGACCCTCTCAAGGTAGGCGTGGTCATCCATGCCGGCCAACATCCCCGTTACCAATACGCGCATTGTGAAAATCTCCCGGTACACGGAGGCTTGAGTGCCCCGTGATGGGGAGGAGCAAACCCGGTCAGGCGCGGTTTGGCAAGCGCGGGACGATGTTGAAGGATGTGACAAACCCATGGCGTTGGAATAGACTCCGGGGCGGATCGAAGTTTGCTGCCATGCCCGCTGCCCCGAAACCTCCTGATGAACCGCGTCGTCTGGCGGCGTTGCATGCTCTCGGGATCTTGGGGACGCCGCCGGAGGAGCGGTTTGATCGGTTGACTCGGTTGGCGGCGCAGGCGACGGATTGCCCGATCGCTTTGGTGAGTTTGGTCGATGCGGAGGAGCAATTTTTTAAATCCCATTTTGGGTTGGAAGTGTGCCGGGCGGATCGGGAAACGTCGTTTTGTGGGTACACCATTTTGGGGGATGAACCGTTGCTCATTGAGGATGCAGCGACCGACCCTCGAACTGCGGATAATCCGCTGGTGACGGGAAGTCCGGGAATCCGGGCTTATGCCGGAATCCCGTTGCGGGGGCCGGATGGTTCGCGTTTGGGCTCGTTTTGTGTGGTGGATTATCGGCCGCGTCAGTTTTCAAGGTCGGCCGTCGAGATGTTGCGGACTTTGGCGGCGATTGCTTCGGATGAGTTGGCTGGGGTCAGGGTGAATCGATTGGTGGCGGAGTTGGAGGATGCGCGGCGGTCGGCAGACCGGGCAAATGCAGCCAAGGGGGAATTTTTGGCGATGATGAGCCATGAGATTCGAACGCCGCTCAACGGCGTCATTGGGTTTGCGGATTTGCTGGGAAGAACGGAGTTGACGGAGGAACAGCGGGAATATGTCGCGGGCATTCAGGCCAGCGGTGATTTGTTGCTTAGTTTGATCAATGACGTTTTGGATTTCTCGAAAATTGAGGCAGGTCATTTGAGCTTGGAGTCGAAGGTGTTCTCGGTCGCCGCGGAGTTGGAAACGGTTCAGCGCATGTTTGCTCCGGCGGCGGCGTCCAAGGGGCTGGAGTTGAGCTATCGGGTAGGGCCGGGAACGCCAACCTCGGTGTGGGGA